>JBIODO010000625.1:0-1517 GCA_044445225.1 Burkholderiales bacterium | reverse complement strand
GCTGCTGGGCGACACCTGGGCCGAGCTCAATCGCCAGCCCGAGCGGTTTGCGCTCGGTGGCCGCGATGCGCTCGCGGTCGCGCACGGCTATGCCAGTGGTGACCCGCTCGACCGCACGGTGGGTTTGGCCGCCGTCAACGCACTCACGCGCTGCCTGTTCGACCGTGCCGCTTGGGTGCCAGCCAGCAGCGCCGACTCGATCGGCAATCTCGATCCGCAGCCCGGCGAAACGGTGGGCATGATCGGCTACTTCGCATCGCTGGTGCCGCGCATCACGGCGCGTGGTGCGCGCTTGGTGGTGATCGAGCTGCGCGCCGACCTGGTGGGCGAACGCGACGGCGCACGCGTGACGCTCGATGCCGATGAACTGCAAGCCTGCGACAAGGTGCTGGCCACCGGCACGCTGCTGCTCAACGACACGCTCGAGCGTATGCTGGGGCTGTGCCGCCGCGCGCGCCGCATCGCGATGATCGGCCCCAGCGTCGGCTGCCCGCCCGACCCGCTGTTCGCGCGCGGCGTCACGCTGATGGGGGGCACCTGGATCAGCGATCCGGCGGCGTATGTCGACGCTCTGCGCGCCGGTGAGCCCACCGCGCCAGCGTCGCGCAAGTTCGCATTGGCACGCGACGACTATCCGGGCTGGGCCACGCTGCTGCAGCGCGCTGCTGGTCGCGATACCGTGAACACGACGCGAGGAGGACGACGATGAGCGCGCCCGAAGGCACGCTGCCATGCCTCGACGACGGCGGGACCGATGCGACGACCCATGCCGTTTCTGGCCACCTGCTGCGGACGCCGGTGGAACTCGCCGATCCGGCGATCGGCGATGGAGCGCCTCGCGCTGCAGGCTATGGCGAGCGCATGAAGGCGCGCTACTTCGCCTGATCAGCCGGCCCGGCCGGCAGCGCGCGCCCGGGCCGCCAATGCCGCCAGTGGCGAGGCGCATGCGAGCTGACGGCCGAGACGAACAGCACGCCCCAGAACAGGCCCGCCGCGAGCGCGGGATCGAGCGCCATCCACGCGATCGCCGCCAGCTTGGCCAGCGAGACCAAGCCCGCGAGTTCGTTCCAGCGCAGGCGCGCATCGGCGATCTCCAGGGCCAGCAGCGCGACGCCGCTGCAGAGCACTGCCGCACCGGCCTGCAGCAGCGGCAACGGCGCCCCCAGCAGCACCGCCCCGAGACCGATCACGCCGGCCAGGTGCGCGGCGCGCAAAGCAATGCTCAACCAGCGGCGCCAGGCGGCGGGTTTGTCGGCGTTCGCGGTCACGGGCTGGGAGGGCGAGCGCCGCTCAGCCACCACCACGCTGCAGGTACAGATCGAAATAACGCATGAACGCGGTGCGCTCTTGCGCTGGCACGCCGTTGAATCGGTAGTGCACCGCCAGCCGCGGCATGCGCAGCAGCGCGATGCGCCGCGGCGGCAATTCGGTCCACTGCATGTGCAGTGTGCCGGCGCCGATGCGTACCAATGCCTGGCCTTGCAGCGTACCGAGTTCGAGCCGATGCGTCC
Source organism: Burkholderiales bacterium (assembly GCA_044445225.1). Taxonomy (GTDB): domain Bacteria; phylum Pseudomonadota; class Gammaproteobacteria; order Burkholderiales; family Burkholderiaceae_C; genus JAEUPI01. Next base: position 6 of record JBIODO010000625.1, on the reverse strand, counting down.
CCACGG
>JBIODO010000624.1:0-1524 GCA_044445225.1 Burkholderiales bacterium | reverse complement strand
GTGTCGGTGAGCGGCGGTTCGATGGCGGCGGTGTCGGCTTGCGGAGCAGGCCACGCGCGCACGTCGAGCTTGCCGCTGGGCAGCAGCGGCAGCGCTGGCACCGCCACCAGCGCGGCGGGCAACAGCCCCGCCGGCAGCCACTGGCGCAATTGCTCGCGCAGCGCACGCTCATCGAAGGCATCGGCTACCACACAGGCCACCAGCTCGCACTCGCCACGAGCATTGGCACGCGCCGCTATCGCGGCCTGACGCACGCCCTGGCAGCGCAGCAACGTGGCCTCGATCTCACCGGGTTCGATGCGCTGGCCTCGGATCTTCACCTGCGAATCGGCGCGGCCCGCGAACAACAGCGCGCCATCGACACGGCGCCGCGCCAGATCGCCCGTGCGGTACAGCCGCTCACCGGATTGCCACGGGTCGGCGACGAAGCGCTCGGCGGTGTGCTCGGGGCGGTTCAGGTAGCCGCGCGCCAGACCCACCCCGCCGATGTAGAGCTCGCCCACCACGCCCAGCGGCACCGGCTGCATGGTGCCATCGAGCACTTGGCAGCGCTGGTTGTCGATCGGCCGGCCGATCGGCACCAAGCCCGTGCCGTCGGGCGTTGCGCCGACCTCGTGGAAGGTGGCGGTGGTGGCCGCCTCGGTGGGGCCATAGCAGTGGGTGATGCGCAGCTCACCCAGTCGCGCGCGCAGCGCGCGCACCAGGTCCAACGACAACGGCTCGCCGCCCAGCAACAGATGCTGCACGCTGGTGCAATGCGCCAGCTCGGGCTCCTCGAGCAGCGCGCGTGCCGTCGAGGGTGTCATTACCAGATGCGTGATTGCAAGCTGGCGCAGCGTGCGCACCAGCGCGCGCATGTCGCGCTGCACGCCCGCGGGCGCCATCGTCAACGTGGCGCCGGCCAGCAGCGGCGTGAACAACTCCAGCACCGAGGCATCGAAGCCGGTGGTGATGAGCTGCAGCATGCGCTGCGATGGCGCCAGCGCCATGCATCCCAGGGCCCAGTGCTGGTGGTTGCACATCGCACGATGCGACACCGCCACGGCCTTAGGCTCGCCGCTGGAGCCCGAGGTGTAGATCACGTACGCCGTGTCGTGCGGCGTGGCTCGCCGCGGCGGCGCGCTGCGCGGCTCCGCGGCCAACGCGGCGGCGTGCTCATCGAGCGCCAGGCGCACCGTGCCGGCATCGGCCTGGTGCAGCGCATCGCGCACGGCGCAATCGGTGAGCACGATGCGCGCGCCGGCGTCGCGCAGCATGTAGGCCAGGCGCTGCGCCGGCAGCTCGGGGTCCAGCGGCAGGTACGCACCCCCGGCCTTGAGCACGGCCAGCAAGGCCACCGACAGCTCCAGCGAGCGCGGCAGGCACACGCCCACGATCGTCTCTGGGCCAACGCCCAGGCCGATCAGGTGGTGGGCCAGCTGGTTGGCGCGGCCATCGAGCTGCGCATAGCTGAGCGTGTGCTCGCCGGCGCGCACCGCGATCGCCTGCGCGCTGCGCTGCGCCTGCCGCTCGAACAGCTCGTGC
>JBIODO010000623.1:0-1525 GCA_044445225.1 Burkholderiales bacterium | reverse complement strand
GCGTGGTCGAGGAGCCGAACAGCAGCGTATAGCCGTCCGGCTCGGCCGTGGAGGCAATGCGCGACCCGATGGTGCCGCCAGCGCCCGGTCGGTTGTCGACCACCACGGTGCCGACGTTCTGCGACAGGCGATCGGCCGCGAGGCGCGCCATCACGTCCACCGGCCCACCAGGCGGAAACGGCACGATCAGCTTGATGGGACGGCTCGGATAGGTCTGCGCGTGCGCCGCGGCGAGGCCGCCGATGAGGCCAAAGACGGCCGCAAGCAGCAGGCGCACACGCATCAAGATCCTCCCGGCGTCACGTCAGTCGGCGACAGGTTGGCAAAGCGGCAACCCGGTGACAACATCGAAGAAATTCCGGCGCGCCCGGCCCTCGGGTGCGATATCGTCCCACGGCCTGGAGCCGACTTCGCCATGCTGAGCGCCGAACTCAACGACCGCATCACCCTGACGGGACCGAAGACGCCAGCCGGCACGCTGATGCGCCGCTACTGGCAGCCGGCCGCGCTGGTCGACGAGCTCGCCGGCAACCGTCCCATCAAGGCGGTGCGGCTGATGGGCGAGGACCTGGTGCTGTTTCGCGACGAGCGCGGGCGCTACGGCCTGGTCGGCCGCTCATGCCCGCATCGCGGCACCGATCTGGCGCATGGACGGCTGGAGGACGGCGGCCTGCGCTGCGCCTTCCACGGCTGGCTGTTCGACGTGACCGGCAAGTGCCTGCAGACCCCGGCCGAGCCCGACGACTCCAACCTTTGCTCCCAGCTGCGTCACAAGGCCTATCCGGTGATCGAGAAGAGCGGCATCCTGTTCGCCTACTTGGGCGCGGGCGAGCCGCCGGCGCTGCCGCAGTTCGATTGCTTCGTCGCGCCTACGACCCATACGTTCGCGTTCAAGGGGATGATCGACTGCAACTGGCTGCAGTCGCTCGAGGTCGGAATCGATCCGGTGCACACCTCGTTCCTGCACCGCTTCTTCCACGACGAGGATCCCAAGCAGGGCTACGGCAAGCTGTTTCGCGACACCTCGATCGACTCGGAACTGCCGATGACGAAGATCATGCGCGACTTTCCCCGCCCGCGCATCGAGGTGGAGGAGACCGGCTACGGCATGCGGGTGATCACGCTGCGCGAGATCAGCGCCGAGCAGACCCACGTGCGCGTCACCAACCTGATGTTTCCCAACGCCTTCGTGATCCCGATGAGCCGCGAGATGACGATCACGCAGTGGCACGTGCCGATCGACGACACGCGGCACTACTGGTACGCGATCTTCACCAGCTTCGGCGCGCCGGTCGACAAGGACGAGATGCGCCGCCAGCGGCTGCAGCTCTACGAGCTGCCCGACTACGTGCCGCGCAAGAACAGGAGCAACGACTACGGTTTCGATCCGCACGAGCAGGCGCACGACACCTACACCGGCATGGGCGCCGACATCAACGTGCACGACCAGTGGGCCTGCGAGTCGATGGGCGCGATCCAGGACCGCACCAGCGAGCATCTCGGCAGCTCCGACAAGGCGATCATC
>JBIODO010000622.1:0-1573 GCA_044445225.1 Burkholderiales bacterium | reverse complement strand
TTGGCCTGATAGGTGGCGAGCAGCCTCGCGCGCTCGACGCCTGCGGGCGCGAGCCCCGCCATCGCGTGCACGCGCGGGCACGACAACGCTTGTGCATACGACAGCGCCTTGTCGATCGAGCGGCGAAATTCGTCTTCGCGCCCGGGCAGCGCGGCCATGCCGCGTTCGCCGCGCTCCCAGTCGCCGGGTGGCCCGTTGAACAGCACCTGCTGCAGGCCGTGGTCGGCCAGACGCGCGGCCAGCAACGCCGGCTCGTGCGCGTAGGGGAACAGGTACTCCACCGCGGCAAAGCCGTCGGCAGCCGCCGCGGCAAAACGATCGAGGAACTCGTGCTCCGGATAGAGCATGCTCAGGTTGGCGGCAAAGCGGGGCATGATCGGTTGCCTTTGATGAAGCGGTTACCAGCGAGCGCCGAAGTGCGCGCGCAACTCGTCAATCTGCGTGGCGGTGAGCGGCGCCGGCCGCGTCATCAGCCACAGCCGCGCGGTCTCTTCGAGCTCTTCGAGCACCGCGCTGGCTTCGGCCGGGGTGTGGTGCCACACCACCGGGCCGAGCCGCTCGAGCATCACCGCGCGGATCGGCGCGCCGCGCTTGCGTGCCGCGGCGATGCGCTGCGTCACCGCATCGGCCACCGCGGGGTCGCCCGGGCGGTGGTAGCGGATCAGCGGCACGTGGCCGACCTTCATCACGAAGTACGGCGTGATCGGCGGCACGATGTCGTCGCTGCTCCATACGCCGGCCAGCGTCAACGCCACCAGATGCGTGGCGTGCGTGTGGATGATGCAGCCGGCGTCGGAGTCGGCCGCATAGATTTGACGGTGCAGCGCCAATGTCTTCGACGCGCGATCGCCGGCCGTCTGCTCGCCCTGCGCATTCACCTCGGCCAGGCGGGCCGCCTCCAGCGTGCCGAGGCAGGCGTCGGTCGGTGTGATCAGAAACCCGCTGTCGGTGCGCACGCTGATGTTGCCGGCGCTGGCATGCACGTACCCGCGCGCGTGCAGCGACGCGCCGACGCGGCAGACCTCGGCGCGCAGCGCGTCGGTGCTCATGCCGCCACCCCGACGGCAAACGCCTTGGAGAAGAAGTCGGTGGTCCCGAAGTTGCCCGACTTCAGCGCCAGATGCAGCCATTGGCCGCCCGCCGCCGGCGAGCGCGCGGCGGTCCACGGCACACCCGGGTCGATCTGCGGGCCGATCGCGAGCTGGCGCACGCCCAGCGCCTGCACCACCGCGCCGGAGGTTTCGCCGCCGGCCACCACCAGGCGGCGCACGCCACGCTCGACGAGCCCGGCCGCGATGCGCGCGAGCGCACGCTCGACCAGCTCGCCGGCGCGGGCCGCGCCGAGCTCGGCCTGCACGCGTTGCACGGCGGTGGGCTCCTCGGTCGCATAGACCAGCAGCGGGCCGTCGCTGGCCTGTTGCGCGTCGCACCAGGCCAGCGCGCGAGCGACCATGTCGTCGCCGGCGGCCAGCGCCATCGGATCCATCTGCAGCGCGGGCCGACCCAGCACCCGGAAGTGCCGCACCTGTGCGGTGGTGTCGGGCAGCTGCTCGCTGGCCACCAACGCACAGGT
>JBIODO010000621.1:0-1584 GCA_044445225.1 Burkholderiales bacterium | reverse complement strand
GATCACGCGCTCGAGGCCGCTGTCGGCCCGGTCGAGTTGTGCGTGACACCCGACCGCACCCATCCGTCCTTCGGCGCCGCGGTGCGGCAGCGGGCGATCGACATCACCGAACAGGGCGGTGGCGACCTCGGTGAGCGCATGGCGCGCGCGTTCGAACGCGTGCTGGGCGCACACGAGCGTGCGCTGTTGATCGGTACCGACGTCCCGTTGCTCGATGCCCAGTACCTGCGCGCCGCGGCCCAGGCGCTGAACGACGCCGACGCCGTGTTCGGCCCCGCGGCCGATGGCGGCTACACGCTGGTGGGGCTGAAGCGCCCGGCGCCCGGGCTGTTCGCAGGCATGCGCTGGAGCCATGACCAGGTGATGGCCCAGACGCGCCAGCGCCTGGCCGCGTTGAATCTGCGTCACGTCGAGCTGCCGGTGCTGCACGACGTGGACGAACCCGCCGACCTTCGTCACCTGCCTGCGCACTGGCAATAATCGCGCTGCGCGTCGAAATCCACATTCATCGAGGCCACACATGCTCGCCATCATCGGAGGCACCGGCCTGTACGACCTGGCCGGGATGCAGATTCAGCAGGAGCTGAGCCCCGACACGCCGTTCGGGCGCGCGTCGGGGCCCGTGCTGCAGGGTCGGCTGCACGGCCACGAATTGCTGTTCCTGGCACGCCACGGCGCTGGCCACAGGCTGCTGCCGCACGAAGTGAACTACCGCGCCAACGTGTTCGCGCTCAAACGCGCCGGCGCCACGCAGATCCTTGGCTTCTCGGCGGTGGGCAGCCTGGCTGAAGCGGTGGCGCCGGGCGACCTGGCGATGCCGTCGCAGTATTTCGACTGGACGCGCGGGCGCCGCGAGCAATCGTTCTTCGGGCACGGCGTGGCCGCCCACGTGTCCACCGCGATGCCGGTGAGCGACCATCTGGTCCGTTGGGTGGCAACGCAGGCCAAGGTGCTCGGCCTCACGCTGCACACCGACCTCACTTACGCCTGCGTCGAAGGCCCGCGACTGGGCACGCGCGCCGAGAGCCACTTCATGCGCGGGGCGGGTTGCCACCTGGTGGGCATGACCAACGTGCCCGAGGCCTTTCTCGCTCGCGAGGCGCAGATCTGCTATGCGACGGTGGGCCTGGTCACCGACTACGACTGCTGGATGGACGATCCCTCCAAACACGTGAGCGTGAGCGCGATTTTCGAGCTCTACGGCCAGAGCCTGGCCAAGGCGCGCCGTTTGCTGGAGACGTTGCTCGTGCAGCCCCTACCGCCCGAGGAGCCCGAGATCCGGCAGGCGCTGCAAGGCGCGGTGATGACGCCCGACGGCGCGCTCGACCCCGCGCAGCGCGATTGGATCTCGGTGTTGCGGCGCTGATAATCGCCGCATGAATCCGCTGCTGGCGCGCCTGCACCCGTACCCTTTCGAGCGCTGGCGCGAGCTGACCGTGGGCATGCAGCACCGCGGCAACCTGTCGCCGATCAGCCTGGGCATCGGCGAACCGCGGCACGCCACGCCGGCGTTGATCGAGCAAGCCATCACCAGCTCACTGAAAGGCCTGTCGGTGTATCCACCCACCATCGGCGAGCCTCGAT
>JBIODO010000620.1:0-1602 GCA_044445225.1 Burkholderiales bacterium | reverse complement strand
TCGCCGCGCCAGATGGTGCATCTGGCGATCGATGACCTGCGCGCGGGCGGCCAATTGGTGATGTTCCCCGAAGGCACGCGCACCACGCGCGCGCCGCTCAACCCGTTCCAGGGCGGCTTTGCGCTGATCGCGCGGCGCGCCGGCGTGCCGGTGCAGACGGTATTCATCGACACCACGTCGCCCTATCTCGGCAAGGGCTGGCCGCTGTGGCGGCTGCCGCCGGTGCCCGTTGAGTTCGCGGTGCGCCTGGGGCGGCGCTTCGAGCCGGGGGCCGATCTCGCGGCGTCGGTGCAGGAGATCGAGCGCTACATGGCCGCCAGCGTGAGGCCGGTGTCGCGCCACGCGGAGTCATGACTCAGGCGTCGACCACGCATGTGGTCGTCATTCCGAGCTACGACACCGGCCCCACCGTCTACGACACCGTGCGTGCCGCGCGCGCGGTGTGGCAGCCGGTGTACGTGGTGGTCGACGGCAGCCGTGACGGCACCGGCGCGGGCCTGCAGGCGATGGCCGCCGGCGACCCGGGGCTGCGCGTGTGGCTGCTGCCGCGCAATCAGGGCAAGGGCGCCGCGGTGCTGCACGGGTTGCAACAGGCGCAGGCCGCCGGCTTCAGCCACGCGCTGACGATGGATGCCGACGGCCAGCACCCCCCTGCAAGCATCGGCGAATTCATGCAGGCCAGCGTGCAGCGCCCCGACGCGATGATCCTCGGGCGGCCCGTGTTCGATGCCAGCGCGCCGCTGCTGCGCGTGCGCGGCCGGCGAGTGTCGAACTGGTGGACCAACCTCGAAACGCTGGGCGCCGGCGTCGACGATTCGCTGTTCGGCTTTCGTGTCTATCCGATCGCCGAGTTACTGGCGGTGATGCAACGGCAGCGCTGGATGCGGCGCTTCGACTTCGACACCGAGGCCGTGGTGCGGCTGGCGTGGCACGGCGTCAAGCCGATCAATCGCGACGCGCCGGTGAGATACCTGACCGCCGAAGAGGGCGGCGTGTCGCACTTTCGCTATGTGCGCGACAACGCGCTGCTGACGTGGATGCACACGCGCTTGATGATCGGTTTCGTGCTGCGCCTGCCGATGCTGATCTGGCGGCGCATGCGGCAGCGCCCACCCTTTCAGGCGTGACGGCGCCGCTGTGGCGCGGGCGCCATCACGTGCGCGGCCACGGCGCGCGTGCCAACCAACGCGACCACAACATGTTCCACGCCGGCCAGTCGTGGTCGCCCGGCACCTCCACCACGTGATCGGCAGCGAGCAATGTCGCCAGCAGACGCTGACCGCTGATCAGACGGTCCTGGCTGCCGGTGTAGAGGTGGATCCGCCCGCGCAGCGTGGCGCTCGAGTGGCCGAGCCAGACCCACAGCTGCGCCTCGAGGTCGTCGGCGGGATGCGCTGTCTCGGCATAGGCCACGGGGCCGCCCGCAGCAGCAACCTGCCGGAGCAGTGCCGGTGAGCCCACATAGGGCGCGATCGCCAGCACGCCCTCGATCGCATCGGGTTGCCGCATCAGCGAACCCAGTGACGCAAAGCCGCCGAGCGAAATGCCCACCATCCAGATGCGGCGGTAGCCATCGCGCCGCGCAGGCACGATGACATCGTC
>JBIODO010000619.1:0-1624 GCA_044445225.1 Burkholderiales bacterium | reverse complement strand
GTCAAACCGGAAACTCGGGCCGCACAACCGGCGCGGTACTGCTGCATTCCGGGGCGGACACAAAGACCTTGTGGAAACGGCCTCTTGTATGTCTGTCCGGCTAATGTACCCGCAAATCTGCCGCATTCCATGAGTGAACGCCCGCCAGCGTCACTTCGACGCGTCATTCGGGGGTTGGCCACGGCCTGCGCGCTCGCCACGGCGGCGCTGGCTGCCAACGCCGCAGACGAGGCTGCCGGCGAGCGCCGCAACTGGTTCGACGACCCCTTCGTCCAGGTGACCGCGGCAATGCCCGCTTGCCCGGTGCCCGACCCGCCGTTGCTGACCGAAGAGCAGATGCGGCGCGAGGCGCACTACCGGGCCGAGCGCGGCACCAGCTGCTTCCAGGCTGGACGCTGCCGCCTACCCAACGCCTACCTGTACGACAAGGAGATCGCGCCGCGGGTGGCCAAGGCCATCACCGTCGACGGGCGCTTTGCCGACACCAGCGTGTGGATCGAAGGCCAGCGCCGCTGGGTGTGGCTCAAGGGCTGCGTGGCGCGCGCCGAGCAGAAACAGCAGCTCGAACAGCTGGTGCGCGCGATCGACGACGTCGAGGCGGTGATCGAGCAGCTGCAGGTCGGCACCGCGGCGTCACCGCCGCCGTACCGCACAGCGCCGCACTGACTTGAGCGGCGCTATTCGACCTTGCCGATGCGCCTCACCACGTCGGCCATCAGCGCCGCGTCGGCGTCCCAGTAAATTTGAAATTGAGGTGCGTCGAGGTACTCGATCGGGCTGCCCGCCGCGCGAATCGTCTGCTGCACCTGCGGGTCGGCGGCCACCTTGCGCACCGCCGTGCGCAGTCGCTGCACGATCTCATCGCTGACACCGGCGGGCACGAACATGCCGGACCATTGCGCGAAATGCACGGGCAACCCCAGGCTCGTGAGGCTCGGTACGTCGGGCAGCGCCAGCAGCGGCCGCTCGCCCCAGTGCGCCAGCGCACGCAGGCGCCCGCTGCGGATGTGCTGCGCCACCGTGGCCGGGCCACTGGCGATCGCGTCGACCTGGCCGCCCAGCAGCGCCACCACCGCAGGGCCGGCGCCGGTGAACGGGATATGGACCATGCGGAAGCCCGCTGCCGACTTGAGCATCTCCATCGGCACGTGCATCGTGCCGTAGTTGCCCGAGCTGCCGTAGTTGAGCACGCCGGGCCTGCGCCTGGCGTCGGCGACGAACTCGTCGAACGTCTTCCACGGCGCATCGGCGCGCACCACCAGCACCGTGGGGTCGGCCGTGAAGCGCGCGATCGGCTTGAATTGGCTGAGCGTAAACGCGGGCTTGCGATCGAACAGCTTGTCGGCTTCGGGCAGCACCGAGATCGACGACAACGCCAGCAGCACGGTGTAACCGTCTGGCGCCGCGCGCGCGGCCAGGCCCATGCCGAGCGCGCCGCCGGCGCCTGGTTTGTTGTCCACCACCACCGTTTGCTTGAGTTCGCGCGCCAGCGCGTCGGCCACCGGCCGTGCCACGGTGTCGGCCACGCCGCCGGGCGGAAACGGCACGATCATCGTGATCGTGCGCTCGGGGTACTGCGCGAACGCGCCCGAGCAGCCGATGACGAGGCCGGCGCACAGCAGCC
>JBIODO010000618.1:0-1626 GCA_044445225.1 Burkholderiales bacterium | reverse complement strand
GTCACCACGGCCACGGCAAACACGAACACGGCAAGAAGAAAGGGCATTCGGCATGATCGAGCGCATCGATGCGGGCCCGCGCATGAGCGAGGCCGTGGTGCACAACGGCGTGGCCTACCTCGCCGGTCAGGTGGCCACCGGCGGCGCGATGGACGTCGCGGGCCAGACGCGCGAGGTACTGGCGGCGATCGACGCGCTGCTGGCGCGCGCGGGCACCGACAAGACCCGCATGCTGCGTGCCCAGATCTTCCTGGCCGACATGGCCGACTTTCCCGGCATGAATGCGGTGTGGGACCAATGGGTCGTGCCCGGCCACACGCCGGCGCGCGCCACCGTGCAGGCGGCGCTGGCCAAGCCGCAGTGGAAGGTGGAGATCGTCGTCACAGCGGCCTTGCCCTGACACCGCGCTCAATCGAGCGCAGACAGCCCGAGCCGTGCCGGATCGCCGCGGCCGTGGCGCAGCACCACGGGTTGGTCGCCCGTGAGATCGACCACCGTGGTCGGCTGCATCGGGCACGCACCCGCGTCGACCACCGCCTGCAAGGTCTTCTGCCAGCGCGCGCGAATCTCGTGCGGGTCGTTCATCGGCTGCGTCTCGCCCGGAGGGATCAACGTGGTGGCCAGCAGCGGATGACCGAACAATGCCAGCAGATCCTGCGTCACGCGATGATCGGGCACCCGCAGGCCGATCGTGCGCCGCTGCGGGTGCGAGAGGCGCCGCGGCACCTCTTTGGTGGCGTTGAGGATGAACGTGAAAGGGCCCGGCGTGCCGTGCTTGAGCAGCCGGTACCGCCGGTTGTCCACCCGCGCGTAGCTGGCCAGCTCCGACAGGTCGCGGCACAGCAGCGTCAGGTGGTGATGGTCGTCGACGCCGCGGAGCCGGCGCAGCGCGTCGGCCGCAGCCTTGTCGTCGAGGTGGCACACCAGCGCGTAGCTCGAATCGGTGGGCACCGCGCAGAGCCCGCCGTTCTCGAGGATTTGCGCCGCCTGCTTCAGCAAGCGAGGCTGCGGGTTGTCGGGGTGGACTTCGAAGAGCTGCGACATGCGGTCAGTCGATGACGTTGCCGCGCGCCGCCCGGGCGCTCGATTCGATGTCGCGCGCGGTGGCGAGAATGCGCGCGCTGCCAGCTCTCACGCGGCGCGCGAGATGCGCGAGCGCAGCTCGCTCCACACCGGCGTCAGGCCCGCGGGCAGCGCCGGCAACGAACCCAGTTCGATGCGGCTCTCGTCGGGGCTGTGAAAGTCGCTGCCGCGCGATGCGAGCAGGCCGTGCTCGCGCGCCAGTGCGCCGTACTTGGCGACGTCGGCGTCGCCATGGCTTGCGGTCTGCACCTCGACGCCGCGTCCGCCGTGCGCCTTGAACTCTTCGAACAGCGCCCACTCCTCGTTGGCGCTGATTCGGTAGCGCGCCGGATGCGCGATCACCGCGATGCCGCCGGCGCCGCAGATCCAGCCCACCGCGTCGCGCAGCGTGGCCCACTGTTGCGCCACGTAGCCCGGCTTGCCGCGCACCAGGTAGCGGCGGAACACTTCGTGCGTGTCGCGGCACACGCCGGTGGCGACCAGCCAGCGCGCGAAGTGCGTGCGCGTCACCATCTCGGGGTTGTCGGCCAGGGCCTGCGCGCC
>JBIODO010000617.1:0-1640 GCA_044445225.1 Burkholderiales bacterium | reverse complement strand
GGCTCGACGCCGCGGACGCCGTGGCGCGCCAGGTGCTCGACCCGGCGTTCGACGTGCCATCGCTGGAGCAAGCCGTGCACGACATGCCCGCGCTGCACGGCGAGCGGCGCATCGAGGCCCATGCCGGCACGCGCCTGGCGCAGCAACTCGCCGACGCGTGCCCGGGTCTGCGTTGCGCGTGGTGGTGCGAAGGTGCGATCGGCGCCGAGGATTTCGTGGCGGCACGCACGTTGCCCGTGGGCGCGGCTTTCGACGCGCTGTTGCGCAGCGGGACAGCGGGTGACTGAGCCCGTGGTGCCGTCGCGCAGCCATGCCGCTACCATGTCCAGCGTGTGGTGGCGCAACTGGCTCTCGTGGTGCAGCAGCGTGTCGGGGGCACGGCGGCGGCTCGCATGGCCGCTTGTCACCTGGCTGGTCGCGCTTGGCATGGCCGCCGCGGCGCCGTGGGCCGTGGCGCAAAAGATGCGCGGCGTTTCGCTCATCGAAGATCGGGTGGCATTGGTGATCGGCAATGCGGCCTACAAGCAAGATCCGCTCGACAACCCGGTCAACGACGCGCGCCTGATCGCGCGCACGCTCGAGCAGGCGGGCTTCAAGGTCACGCTGCGCGAGAACCTCGACCGCGCGGCCATGTTCGGCGCGCTGAAGGAGTTTGGCGGCCGGCTCAACGAGAACACGGTGGCGGTGCTGTACTACGCCGGCCATGCGCTGCAGTTGCGCGACCAGAACTTCATGATCCCGATCGATGCCGAGATCCGCAGCGAAGACGAGATCGGGGTCCAGGGCATGGACCTGACCTACATCCTGAGTCAGATGTCGCGCGCCAAGAGCCGCGTCAACGTGGTGATCCTCGACGCCTGCCGCGACAACCCGTTCGCCAAGCGAGGCTCGACGACCACGCAAGGGCTGGCACAGATGGACGCGCCGATCGGCACGCTGATCGCCTATGCCACGGCGCCGGGCAAGCAGGCGCCCGACGGCATCGGCGACCGCGGCAACAGCGTCTACACGGCGCAGCTGGCGCGCCATCTGCTGACACCGGGCCTGCCGGTTGAAATCATGTTCAAGCGGGTGCGCGAGGCCGTGGTGCGTGAGTCGCGCCAGCTGCAGGTGCCGTGGGAGCATTCGTCGTTGCTGGGCGAGTTCGCGTTCGTGCCCGGCTTCAACGAAAGCAAGGACCCAGCCGATGCCGACGGCAACGCCGAACTGGCGCTGTGGAACAGTCTGCAAGGCGCCTCGCGGGCTGATGACTTTCGTGCGTATTTGCGCCAGTACCCCAAGGGCCGGTTCGCCGACCTGGCGCGCGCGCGCATCGCCGAGTTGTCGGCGTCGGTGGCGAGTGCTGGCACGCGCACCCAGCTGATGCCGCGCGTGGGCGACACCTGGCGCTACCGCGTCACCGACCAGTTTCGCTTCGGCGACCTGTTCGTCACCGCGCGCGTCGATTCAGTGGGCGACGACGGCATCGCCGAGACCTGGACCACCACCGCCGACGCGAAGGTGCGCACCACGCTGGTGTCGATGAAGCCCGCTTTCAACCCGCTGCCCGACTGGAACGCCGCGCCGCCAGAGTTCGCGCCCTATCTGCAGGCCTCCGATGCCCCGCCGGGCGCGGCCGGCGCGATCGGCGTGCAGCGGCG
>JBIODO010000616.1:0-1641 GCA_044445225.1 Burkholderiales bacterium | reverse complement strand
CGCCGACGAACGCGCCCTCGGTGAAGAGCTATTCGACGCCTTCGTCGCCGATTACGCTGACGCCCGTGCTGCGATACTGGCGATGGGTGACAGGCAGGAACAGTAGCGACGCAGCCGCAGGCCGGCATGGACAGTGGCCATGGTCATAGCTGCGTGCCCTCGCCTTCTACCGGGACTTGCTAGGAAGGAGGCTGGCGGCGCGTCGTTGCGGTCCGTTACCGTGACGGGGGCGGCAGCTCGGAGTCGGCTGCCCTCATCGGTCGCTACAACGTATCCGTTACCTGGTGGCACTCTGTGGAAGATGAGCGTCCCCTGCGCATCCGTTGTCCCGCGCATGAGCAACGTCGCTAACGATCCCTTCCTGTAGCTATCGTTCTCCATGCGGTGCGCCGCGCGGCGCTCGTCAGGCAATGCTGATTCCGCGGAAGGCGAAGACCAGTGGATGCTTCCTCCGGCAGATCGAAGTCTGCAATGAGCACGGAGACGTGATTGTGCAGCGGGGGCGAGCGGCTGGCCTGGAGATCATTGATCGCCGGTAGGCTGATCAAAGGCTTCCGCTACGACGACGCACAACCCAAACACTTGCGCGAGCGGAATCACTCAAAGGCCACACAGCAGCTTGCAAAGCCACCGGATTCCAGCCCGATAGCGGCAAGGCGTGTCGCGCGTCGTTGGGTGTTTCTGTGTTGGGGCTGTTATAAGAGGCGCAGTATATGTCCACGGCGCGCCCAGGGAACATGACGCTCCCGGTTCGATCACTGGGAAAGTCCAACGGGCCGCGAAGCCTGGCCAGCCGGTTCTGCGTGATGTGGTGATGGCACGCACAGAGACCGTGACGGTCGTATTCAGTGACCTCGTTGGCTCTACCGCACTGGCGGATCGCTTGGGACACGACGCGTACGAACTGCTGCGCCAGGCGCACTTCGCCGCCTGTCGTGCCGTCGTCGCGGCGCATCACGGAACAGAGATCAAAACCACCGGCGACGGGTTGATGCTCTGCTTCGGCAGCGCCGCCCACGCGGTCGCCTGTGGCATCGCCCTGCAGCAGACGACCGCCGGCGCTGGGCGGCGTGCCGGCACGGAGCCCGTGCAGATTCGCGTCGGCGTCTCCGCCGGCGAAGCGACACGCGAGGACCACGATCTCTACGGTCCACCGGTGGTGGAAGCGGCGCGGCTGTGCGCGGCCGCTGCCCCGGGACAGATCCTCGCCTCCGATGTCGTGCGGGTGCTCTCGCGCGGTAAGGGCCACAGCTTCACCTCTGTTGGTGACCTCACATTCAAAGGGCTGTCCGAGCCGGTGGCCGCCTGTGAGGTTCAATGGGAGCCGCTTGCGCCCGCCGCGGGCATCCCATTGCCACCGCGACTGGCCGCGACTCCAACGCTGGGACTCTTCGGTCGCAGCGCCGAACAGGAGGTGCTGGCGACGGCATGGAGCCACGCGCAAGAGGGCCAGCGCCACGTTGTGCTGCTCGCCGGCGAGCCCGGCATCGGCAAGACGCGTCTCGCCACCGAGGCGGCGCTGGCGGCCCACGCCGACGGTACCACCGTGCTGTTCGGGTTCTGCGACGAGGATGTCACGTTGCCGTACCGACCCTTCGTCGTAGCCCTGCGGCATTACGTCCTGCACGCGCCGGCCGACGT
>JBIODO010000615.1:0-1647 GCA_044445225.1 Burkholderiales bacterium | reverse complement strand
TGCCGGGCCGTACAGGTCACGCGGCAGCGGTTGGCCCACGCCCGGCACCGCATGCAGCGGCGAGCGCAACAGCTCGTCGACCGGCACCGCGGCATCGGCCAGTTGGTGCACGAACGATGAGTTGGCGCCGTTCTCCAGCAACCGGCGCACCAGGTAGGCCAGCAACTCTCGGTGCTCGCCCACCGGCGCGTAGACGCGCAGCGCCAGGTCGGGCCACGCGGCCAGCACCTCGCGAAAGACGCCCTCGCCCATGCCGTGCAGCCGCTGCATCTCGAAGCGTGTGCGGCGCGAGCCGGCCATCTGCACGATTGCCGCGACGGTGCCCGCGTTGTGGGTGGCGAACTGCGACACGATCAGCGCGTCGTGCCCGATCAGCGCGCGCGCTGCGGCCAGGTAGGCGATGTCGGTGTGCTGCTTGTGCGTGAACACCGGATAGCCTTCGAGACCGCCCTCCTGCGCGCGCTTGATCTCGCCGTCCCAGTACGCGCCCTTGACCAGGCGCACCATGAACTGCAGCTGCCGCGCCCGCGCGATGCGGGCCACCTCGTCGATGACGTCGAGCACGCGCGTCTGATACGCCTGCACCGCCAGGCCGAAGCCGCGCCAGCGCGGGGCGTGTTGCTGCACATGGGCGGCCAACGCATCGAACACCTGCAGCGAGAGCTCCAGGCGATCGCTCTCTTCGGCGTCGATGGTGAAGTTGATGTCGGCCGCGGCGGCGAGGTCGAGCAAGGCCGCCATGCGCGGCACCAGCTCGGCCATCACGCGCGAACGCTGCGCGTCCTCGTAGCGCGGGTGCAGCGCCGACAGCTTGATCGAGATGCCGTCGCGCACGAGTGCGCCGCCGCCGGCGTCTGGCGATGCGCCGGACGCTTCATTGCCTTGGCGAAAGACGATAGCGCGGATCGCTTTGTCGTACGACCCGAGGTAGCGCAGTGCATCTCGCTCAGTGCGCGCGCCTTCGCCGAGCATGTCGAACGAGAAGCGCAGCCGCGGTTGCTCGCGCCGCTGCGCGACGGCTTCGTCCAGAGCCTCGTCGATGTGGCGGCCGAGCACGAACTGGCGACCGAGCAGTTGGATCGCCCGCACGGTCGCCGCCACCACGGTTTTCGCGCCGAGCCGTTCGAGCAACCCCGGCGGCTCGCCGACCTCGGGCAACCAGCGTTTGGCCAAGCCGATCGCGCTGGACGACAGCGCGGCCAGCAGGCGATGTGGCGAATCGCCGTCGCCCTCGCCGGCGAAGTCGGCGCGGCCCAGCTGGTCGGCCGTCAGCGCGATCGCTGTCTCGGCGTCCGGCACCCGCAGCAGTGCCTCGGCCAGGCGCATCAGCGCGAGGCCTTCGGCGCTGTTGATCGGGTATTCGCGCAGCAGCGATTCGAGCGCCCAGAATGGCGCGGGCTTGTCGCGCACGGCCTGCACCCACGGCGAGGCCAGCGCCGCCGCCGCTGGCCAGTCGAGCCGGCCCGACAGCGACTGCAGCAGCTCGCCCACGATTGGCGCTTCTTTTCGATATGGGGACGGCAAGCGAGCGTTCATCGGCGATGGCTGGGTGCGGCGGCAACGCGTCGATTGTGCTGCTGCCCGCCGGCGACCCGGTGCGCAGTCGCTTCAAGTACCGGCCATCGACCGCTTCACCCAGTGCTGTCG
>JBIODO010000614.1:0-1649 GCA_044445225.1 Burkholderiales bacterium | reverse complement strand
GTGCGCTGCCACAGGTAGAGCAGGCTGGCGATTCCGACCATGGCGAAGGCGGTGAAGGTGTTCAGCCACATTGCCATGTGCACGTAGAAGATCCGCTGCACCGGCCCTTGGAACGCGTCGGTCGGCACGGCGACGAACACGCAGTAGAGCGCCCCCAGCATCGCCGCGCCGGTGGCCGGCGGCAGGATGAGGTCGATGCGATTCTTGGCCGTCACTCCTCCATTACATATTCAAACGCCAACCAGCCGACAACCAGGAAGACCACATCGAAGGCAGCCAGCAGGCGCAGCCAGTGGACGACGGCGCCGAGGCTCTCGCCGGCCAGGAGTTGGGCGCTGGCCTGGATGCCGGCGATGAACAGCGGCGCGGCGAGCGGCAGCATCAGCAGGGGCAGCATGACCTCGCGGGCGCGGGTGCGCAGCGACACGGCGGCGAACAGCGTCCCGACAGCGGCGAAGCCGAGCAGGCCGAGCAGCAACACCGGCGTCAGGCGCACGATCGTTGCACCGAGCGGTAGATTGAAGAAGAACACGAACACCGGCAGCAAGATGACCTGTGCGGCGACCATATAGAGAAAGTTCGCCGCCGTTTTCGCCAGGTAGATCGTGCCGCGGTCGAGCGGCGTGAGCAGCAGCCCGTGCAGGCAATCGTGCTCGCGTTCGCGCACCAGCGAGCGGTTCATGCCGAGCGTCCCCGCAAAGATCAGTGCCACCCACAGGACCCCGGGCGCAGCGGCGTCGCGGAGTGGGCTGGTGGGGTCGAAGGCGAAGCTCAATACGACCAGCGTCAGCAGGCCGAGCAGCAGGAGTGACGCAAGGGTCTCCTTGGTGCGCAGCTCGATCAGCAAGTCCTTCCAGAGGATGGCGAGCATGCGGCTCCAGGGGTCAGGGGCCGGGGGAGAGCGCGGCCGCCGCCGGCCGGTCGTCGGCGCCGTGGGTCACCGCGCGGTAGCGCGCCCCGACGTCCGCCGCGGTGTCGGGGGTCACGCGCCCCTGCCAGCCGATGCGCCCGCGCAGCAGGATCAGAGCGGCGGAGCAGAGGGCCAAGCCGTGGTCGACGTCGTGCGTGCTCATCACCAGTGTGACGCCGCGGTGGTGTGCGTCGCGGAGGACCTCGCAGAGCCAGTCACGCGCACCGAGGTCGAGGCCGGTAAAGGGCTCGTCGAGCAAGAGCACCTCGGGGTCGTGCAGCAGCACGCGGGCGAGGGCGGCGCGCTGCAGGAGGCCGCGCGAGAGGACGCCGACCGGGCGATGCGACCAGCCGCCGAGGCCGACGCGCTCGATGAGCGCGTCGACCCGCGCCGGGGCGTCGGCGACGCCGAACAGACGGGCGTAGAAGCGCAGGTTCTCCCGGGTGCTCAAGTCGGGATAGAGCCAGCTCTCGTGACCGAGCACGGCGATGCGCCGGCGCACGGCGGTGCCGTGGGTGGCGGCGTCGAGGCCGAGCACGCGGACGGTGCCCTGCGTCGGCCGCAGCAGCGTCGCGCACAGGCGCAACAGCGTCGTCTTGCCGGCCCCGTTTGCGCCCAACAGCGCCACGGCTTCGCCGCGCTCCACCGTCCAGGCGAGGTCATGGAGCGCGAGCGTGCTGCCGAAGCGCTTGCTCACGTGCTCGACCTCGAGCGCAGCGGGCATGCGGGCGGCTCTATC
>JBIODO010000613.1:0-1662 GCA_044445225.1 Burkholderiales bacterium | reverse complement strand
TTCGAGGCGGTGATCATCGGCGGCATGGGTTCGTTCTGGGGCACGTTCGCCGGTGCGATGGTGCTGGGCCTCGCGCAGCAGATCGGATTTCGCTTCGATCCGGGCTGGGGCATATGGGTCGGCCATCTGGTGTTCCTGACCGTGCTGGTGGTGCGTCCGCAGGGCCTGTTCCCAAGGACTCGCGGATGAAGCCACAGGACACTCACGTCGTGCGCAGCACGCGCACCAGTCGCGCGGCGCTCGTCGTCGGCGTGGCCGTGCTCGTCGTGGCCGCCGCGATGCCGGCGTGGGCGGAGTCGAGCTGGATGCGCGAGTTCGTCGAGATCGCGTGCTACTTCGTGTTCGCGCTGATGTGGAACCTGCTGGCCGGCTACGGCGGCATGGTGTCGATCGGCCAGCAGGCGTTCTTCGGCCTTGGCGGCTACTTGATGCTGATGCTAGGCAACCTGGTCGGCTTCAACCCGTTCGTCGCCATTCCGCTGGCGGCGCTGGGCACCGCGGTGATCGCGCTGCCGGTGTCGTGGCTGGCGTTTCGTTTGCAGGGCGGCTACTTCGCCATCGGCACCTGGGTGATTGCCGAAGTGTTCCGCCTGAGCTTTGCCAACATGAGCATCGTCGGCGGCGGCTCGGGCACCAGCCTCACCGCGCTGCGCGGCTTCGAGCGCGCGACGCGCGAGAGTCTGACGTTCTGGTTTGCGTTGGCGGGGATGGCGCTGGCGATCGGCGGCGTCTACTTCTTCCTGCGCAGCAAGCTCGGACTGGCGCTGCTGGCGATCCGCGACAGCGAAGTTGCTGCAGAGAGCCAGGGTGTCGACGTGCGGCGCACCAAGCTCGCGGTGTACCTGTGCGCCGCGTTCGGCGCCGCGTTCGCCGGCGCGCTGTACTTCGTGGGCAACCTGCGCATCAGCCCCGACGCCGCGTTCAGCGTCAACTGGACGGCGTTCGCGATCTTCATGGTGGTGATCGGCGGCATCGGCCGCATCGAAGGGCCGATCGTCGGCTCGCTGATCTTCTGGGCACTCAACAAGGCGTTCAGCGACTACGGCAGCTGGTACCTGATGGGCCTGGGGCTGCTGGCCATCGTCGTCACGATCTTCTTCAAGCAGGGCCTGTGGGGCTGGCTGCAGCAGCGTTGGGGCTGGTCGCTGTTTCCCACCACCCGTTGGCTCGTTTCATCCACTGCTTCTTCGACCGAGGAATCCCATGCGCAACATCGATGAACACACGATCACCCGCGCTTTCGTGCAGCGCATCGAGGGCTGCGACAACCCGCGGCTGAAGGAGGTGCTGACCGCGCTGGTTACGCACCTGCACGACTTCGCGCGCGAGGTGAAGCTCACCGAGTCCGAATGGATGGCCGGCATCCAGTTCCTCACGCGCACCGGCCTCATGTGCACCGGCCAGCGGCAGGAGTTCATCCTGCTGTCCGACACGCTGGGGCTGTCGATGCTGACCATCGCGCTGAACCACGCCAAGCCGCCTGGCTGCACCGAGGCGACGGTGGTGGGGCCGTTCCACACTGAAGACGCGCCGCACGTGGCGCTGGGCACCGACATCGCACGCGGCGCGCCCGGCAAGCCGCTCGACGTCGACGTGACGCTGCGCTCCATCGACGGCACGCCACTGGCCGGCGCCGAGGTCGACGTCTGGCAGGCCGACGAC
>JBIODO010000612.1:0-1681 GCA_044445225.1 Burkholderiales bacterium | reverse complement strand
TACACCGAAGACACGCGCTGGCGCAACCGCGCAGAGTTCCCGGTGGGTCGCGAGCAGGTGCGTCAGTTCCTGCAGCGCAAGTGGGCGAAGGAACTCGACTACCGCCTGATCAAGGAACTATGGGCCTGCGCCGACAACCGCATCGCAGTGCGCTTTGCCTACGAGTGGCACGACGATTCCAACAACTGGTATCGCAGCTACGGCAATGAAAACTGGGAGTTCAACGCGCAGGGCTTCATGCAGCGCCGCTATGCCAGCATCAACGACCTGCCGATCGCGCACAGCGACCGCAAGTTCCACTGGCCGCTCGGGCGTCGGCCCGACGAGCACGCGGGATTGAGCGAGCTGGGGTTGTAGCCCGTCGGCGCACCTCAACCGCTGGCCGCGGACGCGGCCGACGGCGGGCGGTTGATGCAACCCCATGCCACGCTGCCCATCAGCTGGCGCACGTCGGGTATCTGTGGCGGCGCGTAGACCGCTTCGGCCACGGTGTTGATGAGCGCCGTCGGATACACCTCGCGCGACTTCAGTCGCGCCTGCACTTTGGACACCGCCTGCTGGCGCACGGCGCCGCTGCTGCGCTCGACGTGCAGAAGAAAGGCAATGTCGGTGCGCGTGAAGCACAGCGCGACCTGCTGGCGCGGCGCGCCGACGGTCATCTTCTGTTGCGCGGCGCACTCGAACAGCACGTCGGCGGCTGCCTGGCCTGGATGGCGGACCTCGCCGGCGTCGACGCGGCGAAACACCTCGTCGGCCAGCGCCTCTGCCGCCGCATCGCCATTGAGGTAAGGCAGCACCGACTGGCGGTTGCGCCCGGTCACCAGGTAGTTGCGCGCGATGTTCAGCGCCAGGAACGCCTTGGCATCGCAGATGCGAAACGACTCACGGCTGGCGACGTCGCTGGATTGGCCGGCGGTTTGCGCCTGCGACGCGGCGCCCGCCGCAACGCCCCACACCAGCAGCACCGCCCGCGCGCAAGCCATCGGCCACCTAGACGACATCTTTGAGTTCCTCGGCTGTCGATCGATCAACGGGCGGCAAC
This sequence comes from Burkholderiales bacterium, assembly GCA_044445225.1. GTDB lineage: Bacteria > Pseudomonadota > Gammaproteobacteria > Burkholderiales > Burkholderiaceae_C > JAEUPI01. The sequence continues at coordinate 639 of JBIODO010000612.1, read as the reverse complement.
GATAGCGTCAAATCGGCGTGGTGCTGTCGCGGCTGCCGTGATCGGCCGGCCGCGCCGTGCGATAGCGCATGCCGGCAGCGGCGCCGCCGCTCACGTGTCGTGGCTGGCGCGCGTCATCGCCTGATAGACCTTGGCCAGTTCGCCGGGCAGTGCCGCCAGGTCTTTGATCACCCCGTAGCGCTGCGGCGGGCACATGCGCCGCAGGTAGTCGTGGCCGGCGGGGTCGATCGACAGGCAGAACGTCTGCACGCCCAACGCCTGCGCCTCGAGCAGCGCGTGAGCGGTGTCTTCGACGCCGTAGCGCAGGTCGCGCGGCTCGGGGCCGTAGTCGATGTCTTCCGGGTAGCCGTCGGTCACCACGATCAGCGTGCGGCGGCGCTGCGACTGACGCACGAGCTGCGCGGTCGCGTGCCGGATCGCCGCGCCGGTGCGGGTGGCCCCGTGCGGGCGCAGCGCCGCGAGCGCGCCGGCGGTGCGCGACGACACGGCCTCGTCGAACGACTTGACGACGCGAAAGTCCACATGCGTGCGGCCTTGGCCCGAGAACGTGTAGACGGCGAAGCAGTCGCCCAGCGTGTGCAGCGCATCGCACATCAACGCGAGCGCCTCCTTGGCGACGTCGATCACGCGCCGCTTCGG
>JBIODO010000611.1:0-1683 GCA_044445225.1 Burkholderiales bacterium | reverse complement strand
GTTCCAGTCCCGCGACCAGCCGCAGCGATGTGGTCTTGCCGGCGCCGCTCGGGCCCAACAGGACGATGAATTCGCCCGACGCGATGTCGAGGTTCAAGACTTGCACCGCCTGCACGGTGCCGAAGCGCTTGGAGATGTCCTTGAGCTGCAGGTCAGCCATGAGCAGCTCCCAACGCAGGCGCGCCGCGGCGTGACGCACGCGCCGGCGCACTCGAGTCGTGGCGCGCGGTGCGCAACGCACGGCCGCTTGCCGCGTCGAACAGCGACACCTGCGCGGTGTCGAAGGCCAGGCCGACCTGGTCGCCGCGCTGCGCCGCCACGTCGGTGGCTACGCGGGCGCGCAGCGTCGCGCCCGACGCGGTCTGGCAGGTGACGATCTGGCTGGTGCCGAGGTATTCGGTGCCCAGCACTTCAGCGCGCAGTGCGGAGTCGCTCGCGAAACGCACGTGCTCGGGCCGCACGCCGTACAGCAGCTTCGGCGCCGCGGCGTCTTCGCGCAGTTCGGGGATGGCGAGCACCGCATCGCCCAGCCGCACTTGCCGCACGCCCGCGGCGTAGCCACCGTCGAAGGGCAGAAAATTCATCGAAGGCGAGCCGATGAAATCGGCCACGAACACGCTGGCCGGCCGCTCGTACACCTCTTGCGGTGCGCCGAGCTGCTCGATCACGCCCTGGTTCATGATGGCGATCGTGTCGGCCATCGACATCGCCTCGAGCTGGTCGTGCGTCACGTAGACCGTGGTGGCCTTCAGGCGGTCGTGCAGGCCGCGCAGCTCCTGGCACATCACCTCGCGGAACTCGGAGTCGAGCGCGCCGATCGGCTCGTCCATCATGAAGGCCAGCGGCTGGCGCACGATCGCGCGGCCGAGCGCCACCCGCTGGCGGTCGCCGCTGGACAGGCCCGACACCGGCTTGTCGATCAGATGCTCGATGCGCAGCACGCGCGCGGCCTCGGCCACCTTGGCATCGATCTCGCGGCGCGGCACGCCTTGCGAGAGCAGCGGAAAGGCGATGTTGCGCCGCACGTTCATGTGCGGATAGAGCGCGAACAGCTGGAACACGAACGCGATGTCGCGGTGCGACGCGCGCTTGAAGGTGACGTCTTCGTCGCCGAGGTGGATGGTGCCCGTGGTTGGCAACTCCAACCCGGCGATCATGCGCAGCGTGGTGGTCTTGCCGCAGCCCGACGGCCCGAGCAGGCAGAAGAACTCGCCGTCGCGCACGGTGAAGGTGGAGTCCTTCACCGCGACGAAGTCGGCGAACGCCTTGTGCAGGTTCTGGACGCGGATCTCGGCCATGTGGTGCCCGCTATTTCGGAAACTTCGACACGATGGTGAACATCGCCACGCCAGCCAGCGTGGTGACGAACGACCAGGTGTAGAGCGCGAGCGCGAACGGCTGCAGCATCATGAAGATGCCCAGCGCGATCACCCCGCACGCCGCCATCTCGAGCGGGCCGCGGCGCAGCCACTTCGGCCACTTGCTCATGGCGTTCATTTCCTCACTGCCCCGAACGTGATGCCGCGCAGCAGGTGCTTGCGTAGCAGCACGGTGAAAACGAGGATCGGAATCAGGAACAGCAGCGTGCCCGCGGCCACCGCCGGCCAGTCTTGCCCACCCTCGCCGATGATGATCGGGATGAACGGCGGCGCGGTCTGCGCCTCGCCGCTGGTGAGCAGCACC
>JBIODO010000610.1:0-1693 GCA_044445225.1 Burkholderiales bacterium | reverse complement strand
TTCGCGTTGGTGTCTCTGCCGGTGCGCGGCGTGCGCCGCAGCTAGGAGCCCGCCATGGATCTGGTCGTTGAATCGAGCCACCCTACGACCCGCACGGCCGACTTCCTGCACCCGCTGCCTGAGATGGTGTCGCGCAGCCAATTGGCGCAGGTGCAGCTCGACCGCTTGCGCGCACAGCTGCGCAACTGCTGGGACCACGTGCCGTGGCAACGCGCGCGGCTCGAAGCCGCCGACCTGCACCCCGAGTCGCTGCGTCGCCTCGACGACTTCAAGCGCTTGCCCTTCATGGTCAAGAACGACCTGCGCGACCACTATCCGTTCGGCCTCTTCGCACGGCCGCGTGAAGCGCTGGCGCGCGTGCACGCCTCGTCGGGCACCACCGGCAAGCCCACCGTGGTCGGCTACACCCCAGACGACCTGAGCCGCTGGGCCGACCTGATGGCGCGCTCGATGTACGGCGCCGGCGTGCGCCCCGGCGACCTGGTGCACAACGCCTACGGCTACGGTCTGTTTACCGGCGGACTCGGCGCCCACAGCGGCGCCGAGCGCCTGGGCTGCCCGGTGGTGCCGATCTCGGGTGGCGGCACCGAGCGCCAGGTGGCGCTGATCGTCGACTTCGGCGCGCGCGTGTTGTGCGCCACGCCGTCGTACGCGCTGGCCATCGCCGAGGTCGCCGAGCAGCAGGGCGTCGACCTGCGGCGCAGCGAGCTCGCGGTGGGCATGTTCGGCGCCGAGCCGTGGAGCGCGGCGATGCGCGACGAGATCGAGGCACGGCTCGGCCTGAAAGCATATGACGTCTACGGCCTGTCGGAAATCATGGGTCCGGGCGTGGCCTGCGAATGCGAATGCCGCAACGGGCTGCACGGCTGGGAGGATCACTTCCTGTTCGAGGTGATCGACCCCGACAGCGGAGCGCCGGTGCCCGAAGGGCAGGCGGGCGAGCTGGTGATCACCACGCTGACCAAGCAAGCGCTGCCGATGCTGCGCTACCGCACGCGCGACATCACGCGCGTGACCACCGAGCGTTGCGACTGCGGGCGCACGCACCTGCGCATCCTGCGCGTCACCGGCCGCAACGACGACATGCTGATCATTCGCGGCGTCAACGTCTATCCGTCGCAGATCGAGGCCGTGCTGGTCGGCCGCCCGGGGCTGGCGCCGCACTACCAGCTGGTGGTGGAGCGGCGCGGCCAGCTCGACCAGTTGCGTGTCGAGATCGAGGCGCAGCCCGGCGTGCCCGCCGGTGCCTTCGATGCGCTGGCGCGCGATGCGGCGCACCACATCAAGTCGCTGGTCGGCGTCAGCGCCGACGTCGTGATCCAGACGCCGGGCACGTTGCCGCGATCACTGGGCAAGGCCGTGCGGGTGCGCGACCTGCGTGCCCAAGGAGGCTGATGCCATGCCCAAACGATTGTTGAGCCTGAACGTCAACGGCCGCAGCCGCGAGGTGGCGGCATCCGACCACGCGTTGCTGCTCGAGGTGCTGCGCGATGACCTGCGGCTGACCGGCACCAAGCAGGGCTGCGATGGCGGCGAGTGCGGTGCCTGCACGGTGCTGGTGGACGACCAGCCGCGGCTGGCCTGCATCACGCTGGCGGCTGCGGTCGAGGGCCGTGCGATCGAGACCATCGAAGGCCTCGTGCAATCGGGTCGCATGAGCGCGCTGCAGCAGGCCTTCCACGAAAAGCTCGGC
>JBIODO010000609.1:0-1694 GCA_044445225.1 Burkholderiales bacterium | reverse complement strand
TGCGCTTCAATGGCATCGGCGAACGCATCACGACCGCGATCTACAACAACAATCAGCCGGACACCGCGGTCAAGGAAAAGTTCCTCGAGGTGCTCCGGTGGGCTGCTCGCCAGCGGATGACGCTGACGATCCACTGGCAGGAGAACAGCTCCGTGCACCACCTGCTCGAGCTATTCGAGCAAGTCCACCGCGAGACGGCGATCAGCGATCTTCGATGGTCGATTGCACACCTCGACAACGCATCGGCCGAAACGCTGGCTCGCATGAAGGCGCTGGGCGTCGGCTGGACCCTGCAGGACGCGATGTACCTGGGCGGCGATCGCATGGCCGCTGCTGCCGGTGACGCGGCGCGACGCATGCCGCCGATCGTCACCGCGTTGCGCATCGGCGCTCACGTCGGCGCAGGCACCGATGCACACCGCGTGGCGTCGTACAACCCGTTCGTCGCCTTGCAGTGGATGCTCGACGGCCGCACCGTCGGTGGCCTGCCGACCCGCGGCCCCGACGAGACACCGACGCGCGAGCAGGCCCTGCGGCTGTACACCGTGGGCAGTGCTTGGTTCAGCTTCGACGACGAGAAGCGCGGCACGCTCGAGCCCGGCAAGGCCGCCGACTTCGCGATCCTCGATCAAGACTACTTTGCCGTCCCGACCGAACGCATCGGCCGCACCGTGGCGCTGCTGACGGTAGTGGGCGGCCAGATCGTCTATGCGGCGCCCCCTTTCAGCGCGCCGAAAAGAACGGCATTGCGCTCCGGCATTCACAGGAGGAGGACCCATGCGGCTCGTGACACCCTTGGTGGCCAGCGTCGTGTGCGCGCTGCTCGGCGCTTGCGCGGGGCTGTCGCCCGGTGCCGCGCAGGGCGATCTGCGCGACCTGACCGGTCTCGCAGGCTGCTACGCCGACGGCATCGACGCGATCGGCGCCGGCAAGACCGACGCAGGCGCCGAGCGATGGCGTCAATGCTTCAGCGAAGACCTGCGCTTCAGCATGACCTTCGGCACCGCCTTCTCGATGACGTGTCCAGGCGAGAAGTGCCCGTTCCCGCCGTCGATGAACGGGTTGGCGCGTCGCGTCGCGCTGGCCAAGGGCACATTCGAGCGCGCAGGCTATGTGGCCACCAGTCATCACATCACCAGCGTCGCGGTGCAACAATCGGCACCCGATGCAGCGGTGGTCACGGGGCATTTGCAGGCATGGCACATGCGAAAGGACGGTGCGGCCGTGGTGGGTTTGGGCACTTGGCAAGTGCAAGCGCGCAAGACGGCCATCGGCTGGCGCATCACCGATGAGCAACTCGAGAGTCCGCTGCGCGTGGTGATGCCGAAGGCTGAGTAACGACCCAGACGAGCATGGCGACCAAGAAAAAGCGCGAACCGACCGTCATCCGGCCGGACGACATCGATCCGCACCACGGCTGGGACCGTCCGCTGCAGGCGCCCGGCCATATGCAGGTGGATTTCGAAGAGCGCGTCAACTTTCGCCGCCTGCACGACTACCGGCTCGCGCGCACGCGCGCCGCGCTCGGGCAGTCGGGCCTCGGCGCCCTCCTGTCGTTCGACCAGTGCAACATCCGCTACACGACGAGCACGGTGATCGGCGAATGGGCGCGCGACAAGCTGACGCGCTACAGCCTGCTCACCGGCAACGGCGACCCGTACGTCTGGGACTTCGGCTCGGCGGCGAAGCATCAC
>JBIODO010000608.1:0-1697 GCA_044445225.1 Burkholderiales bacterium | reverse complement strand
TTCATCCCGGTAGCGACTCCAGGCATCGGCGAGGCGGGCCACCTGTTTCGCACCGATGGCACGGTGTTGATGCCGCTCGCTGCCGTGCTCGACAGCGGACTGTCGTCGGTGGCCCAGGTGCTCGCGGGCATCGAGCGGTCGCTGCCCAAGGACCGCGATCGGGCGAACGCCGCCGAGGGCGCTCGATGAGCAGCCTGTGCCTGCGCGGCGGCCGCGTCATCGACCCAGCCGCCGACCCCGCTGGCGTGCAGCGAGACTTGGGCGTGCGCGACGGTCGCATCGTGGCGGCTGGCGACGGCGAGGTTTTCGATCAGGAGATCGACGCCGGCGGTTGCGTCGTGATGGCCGGCGGCATCGACTTGCACACCCACATCGGCGGCGGCAAGGTCAATCTGGCGCGCTTGCTGATGACCGACGATCACCGCGACGGCATCGACCCGATCGCACCGTCGGGGAATCCGCTCGAACTGGCCTCTTGCGGCCGCTGCACGCCGGGGACGTTGGCCACCGGCTACCGCTACGTCGAGATGGGCTACACCGCGGCCTTCGAGCCGGCCATGGTGCCGAGCAATGCGCGCCACGCCCACATGGAGATGGGCGACGTGCCGATCCTCGACCACGGCGCCTACGTGATGCTCGGCAACGACGAGTTGTTCCTGCAGTGGCTGGCTGAAGGCGGGCCCGATGCGCGCAACTTCGCGCAGCTGCGCGACTACGTGGCCTGGTCTCTGATTGCCAGCAAGGCGATGGGCGTGAAGGTGGTGAACCCGGCCGGCATCTCGGCCTTCAAGTTCAACCAGCGCAAGCTCGACGTCGACGAACCGCACGTGCGCTGGCAGGTGACGCCGCGTCAGGTGGTGCACACGCTGGCGCGCGCGTTGCGCGAACTGGGGGTGCCGCATCCGCTTCACATCCACGGCAGCAATCTGGGCGTGGCCGGCAACATTGCTTCGACGTTGCAGACCATCGAAGCGCTGGAGGGCTTGCCGGCGCACCTGACGCACGTGCAATTCCACGCCTACGGCAACGACGGGCCGAAAAAGTTCTCATCGGCCGCGCTGCAGCTGGCCGAGGCGGTGAACGCCAACCCGCAGATCAGCATCGACGTCGGCCAGATCATGTTCGGCCAGACGGTCACCGCGTCGGGCGACACCATGCGCCAACATGCGCAGCACGATCTCGGCAGTCCGCGCAAATGGGTCGGCGCCGACATCGAGTGCGTCGGCGGCTGCGGCGTCGTGCCGTTCCGCTATCGCGAACAGAGTTACGTCAACGCGCTGCAATGGGCCATCGGCCTGGAGATCTTTCTGCTGGTCAAGAACCCGTGGCAGGTGGTGCTGACCACCGACCATCCCAACGGCGGGCCCTTCACCAGCTACCCGCACCTGATCCGCTTGCTGATGGATCGCGGCTTTCGCGAGCAGCAGCTGGCCACGCTGCATGCCGAAGTGGCGGCCAACTGCGCGCTGCGCTCGATCGGCCGCGAACTCACGCTCGAAGAGATCGCGATCCTGACGCGCGCCGCGCCGGCGCGCCTGCTCGGCCTCGCCGACCGCGGCCACCTGGGTGTCGGCGCCGCGGCCGACATCGCCGTGTACCGCGAGCACCCCGACCGCGAGGCCATGTTCAGGACGCCCGAATACGTGTTCAAAGACGGTGCGTTGGTGGCACGCGCCGGCCGCGTGATGGCCACGCCG
>JBIODO010000607.1:0-1714 GCA_044445225.1 Burkholderiales bacterium | reverse complement strand
GTGATGTCGATGCCGTCCAGCCAGATGCTGTCGGCCTCGAAACGCAGCGGCAGCGCGGCCGCCAGTCGCGCCAGGGCGGCTGCGTCGGTGATCTCCACGTTGTGTCGCATGGCGGCCAGTGCGGTGGCCCGGTACAGCGCGCCCGAGTCGAGTTGATGCCAGCCCAGGCGCGCGGCCACCGTCGCGGCCAGCGTGCCTTTGCCCGATGCGGTGGGGACGTCCACCGTGATCACCGGGATGTCGGTGGCATCGGTTTGCACCACTTCGAACAGCGTCTCGAAGTACTGCGGAAAGGTCTTGGCCACGCAGCGCGGATCGAGCAGCCGCACCGGCACGTGGCCGCCGGCCAGCGGGTTGAATGCCGCCAGCGACAGGCACATCGCCATGCGGTGATCGTCGTAGGTGTGCAATGTGGCGGGGCGCCACGCCAGCGGAGGCTCGACCTCGATGAAGTCGGCGCCGTCGATCACCGTGGCGCCGAGCTTGCGCAACTCGGTGGCCATGGCGGCGATGCGGTCGGTCTCTTTGACGCGCCAACTGCCGATGTGCGTGAGCCGCGTCCGCCCGTCGGCAAACAGCGCCATCGTGGCCAGCGTCATCGCCGCATCGGGCATGTGATTGCAATCGAGCGTCACCGCGTTCAACGGCCAGGTGCCGCGCCGCACCTCGATCCAGCCTGGACCGCCGGCCACCTGCGCGCCCATCGCCTGCGCGGCGTCGATGAAGCGGATGTCGCCCTGGATCGAGTCGAGCCCCACGCCCTCGATGCGCAGCGGCGCCTCGACTGCGGCCAGCGCGCCGGCGGCGATGAAGTACGACGCCGACGACGCGTCGCCCTCGACGTGGATGCGCGCCGGCGCGCGGTAGCGGCTGCCGGCTGGGATGGTGAAGCGCTGCAAGCCCTCGTGCTGCACCACGATGCCGAAGCGCTGCAGCAGCGCCAGCGTGATCTCCACGTACGGCTTGGAGATCAACTCGCCGGCCACCTCGACGACGATCGCTTGCCCGGCGCTGGCCAGCGGCAGCGCCAGCAGCAGCGCGGTGAGGAACTGGCTCGACACGTCGCCACGCACGCGGATCGGTTGCGCCGTGTGCAGCATGCCGCCGGCCGCTCCGCTCAGCCGCAGCGGCGGAAAGCCCTCGTGGCGCAGGTAGTCGACTTGCGCGCCGAGCTGGCGCAACGCATCGACCAGATCGCCGATCGGCCGCTCGTGCATGCGCGCCACGCCCGCAAGCTCGATGTCGCCGCCGTCGCGCGTGACCAGCATCGCCAGCGCCGCGGCCAGCGGCCGCATCGCGGTGCCTGCGTTGCCCAGAAACAGCGACAACGGCGCGCGCAGATGGCGCAGCGAGCCGCCAATGCCGACGACGCTCGTGCGTTCGGCGTGCGCCTCGATCTCGCAGCCCAGGCGGCGCAGCGCCTCGAGCATCACGCGCGTGTCGTCGGAGTCGAGCAGGTCGTGGATGTCGGTGCGGCCCTGGCTCAAGCCGGCCAGCAGCAGCACGCGATTGGAGATGCTCTTGGACCCGGGCAGGCGCACCGTGCCCGCTGCGCGGCGCAACGGCGGCAAGTCGAGCTGCGCGATGTCGTACATGGCACCAGTCGGGGCGTGCCGCTGCGTCAGCTCTTGCCGCTGCGCGGACTCCCGAGCTGCCAACCGGCGCGTGCCTCGGAGGCGCTCTTGACAAGGTCCTCGAGCGCGTCGGCGTTGCC
>JBIODO010000606.1:0-1721 GCA_044445225.1 Burkholderiales bacterium | reverse complement strand
GGCGTGCGCACGAATGGCTTGGCCGAGCGCGGCATTGCCGCCGTCGCCGGCCTGGATGCCAGTCTTGACGCGGCCCAGGATCACGCGCACGGTCAGCATCGCGGCCAGCAGGCCCAGGATGGCGGCATACAGCGCCGAGGCAGTGGGAATGACGATCGACATGGAGTCCCTTTCGGCTCTTGGCCCGACCCGTTCGGGCGCTGTCAATGACGCCAGCGACGGCTCACGATCGACACGACGGCCGGATTTATTCGCGCGGCTCCACGGTGAGCGACGCCAGCTTGCGAACGCCTGCGCGGATGTCGGCGATGCTCAGCGACGCATAGCCGAACAGCAGGCCTGCGCGCGCCGGCGGGTTGGCGTAGTACGGGGCCACCGAGTACAGGCCCACGCCGGCCTGGGCCGCGCGCGCGATCAGCGCGTCGAGCCGCTGCGGCCGCACGTGATTGAACCACACCACCAAGTGCACGCCGGTGTTCTCGCCGGCGATCTGAATGCGATCGCCGAAGTGCTGCTGCAGTGCCTCGATCAGCGCGCGCCGCCGCGCCGCGTTGCGCAGGCCGGCGCGGCGCAGGTAACGCTCGAACTGGCCACTGGCGATGAACTGCGCCAGCGCGGCCTGTGGCAACGGCGTCGAGAATCGATCAGCCACCCACTTCGCAGCGACGAACGGCCGCACCAGCGCGCGCGGCAGCACCAGGTAGGCCAGCCGCAACGCCGGGAACAAGGTCTTGGCGAAGGTGCCGATGTAGATGACGCGGCCGTGGCGGTCGAGCGCCTGCAGCGCTTCCAGCGGGCTGCCCTCGTAGCGAAACTCGCTGACGTAGTCGTCCTCGACGATCCAGGCGTCGATGCGCGCGGCCCAGTCGAGCAGCGCCAGGCGCCGCTCCAGCGGCATGATGACGCCGCTCGGAAACTGGTGGCACGGCGTCACGTAGGCCAGCCGCGCGCGGCTGCTCGACGGCGGCAGCTGCGACGGGTCGAGGCCCTGCGCGTCGGTGGCCACGTGGATCAGCCGCGCACCGAGGGCCTCGATCGGCACCGTGGCGCCGGTGTAGTGCGGCTCCTCGACGACGGCGGCGTCGCCGGGGTCCAGCAGCACGCGCGTGGCGAGGTCGATCGCCTGCTGCGCACCGTTGACGACGACGATCTGCTCGGCGTCGCAGTGCAGCCCGCGCGAACGATTCAGGTACTGCGCCAGGGCCTCGCGCAGTGGCGCATGACCGGCGGGCGGCGCATAGCCCAGGCTGTCGCGCGCGGGCCGCTTGGCGTGCGCGGCCAGCAGACGCCGCCAGATCTCGAGCGGAAACTCGTCGAGCGCAGGCAGCCCGTAGCGAAAGTCGATGCGCACGCCGGGCCGGTGGGTGTACGAGCCGGCAGGCGGCATCCACGGCTCGCGTGTGAGGCGCTGCGCCCACGACGACAGGCGCGGTGGCGCCGACGCATCCTGCACGTCGGGCGCGTGTGAGCGGCGCGGCGCGACCACGTCGGCCACCACGGTGGTGCCTCGTTCGCGGCTGAGCGCATAGCCCTCGGCCAGCAACTGCTCGTACGCGGATATCACCGTGTTCCTGGACACGCCGAGGTCTGCACACAACGTGCGGCTGGACGGCAGCCGCGTGCCGGGCCGGTACTTGCCTTCGCGGATGCCCGCCTTCAGCGCCTCGTAGATCTGGCGGTGCAGCGGGGCGCTCGAGCGGCGCAGCGTGAGAAGCATGATC
>JBIODO010000605.1:0-1721 GCA_044445225.1 Burkholderiales bacterium | reverse complement strand
GATAGAAGCCGCCGCGGCAGTAGCCCGACAGCGTGATGCCGGTGTCGCGCAGCTGTCTGGCCACCGCCGGCAGCCCGACCGCGGCCACCTGGTCGCGCCATGGCGAGATCGCGCGGATGCCGCGGCGTGCGCATTCATCGATGATGCGATCGAGCCGCCATTGCTTGCGCACGGTGGCGGTGTTGATCGAGAGCCGTTCGTGGCTCTGCGAGAAGTCGCGCATGGCCGGTGTTCAGCCCTCGATGCCGTGCAGTGCCAGCACGGTCTTCATGCGCGCGGCCGCGCGCGGCGGGTCGGCCAGCAGGCCCGCGCGGTCGGCCAGGCGGAACAACTCGGTCAGGTGCAGCAATGAGCGCGTGCTCTGCTGGCCGCCGACCATCACGAAGTGATCCTGCAGATCGTTGAGATAGGCCATGAACACCACGCCGGTCTTGTAGAAGCGCGTCGGCGCCTTGAAGATGTGGCGCGACAGCGGCACGGTGGGTTCGAGGATCGCATCGAAGCGCGCGCGGTCGCCGGTGGCCAGCGCAGACAACGCTGCAGAGGCTGCCGGCGCGATGGCGTCGAAGATGCCGAGCAGCGCGTCGCTGTGGCCTTGCGCATCGCCCGCGATCAGTTCGGCATAGTTGAAGTCGTCGCCGGTGTACATGCGAACGCCCGCTGCAAGCCGGCGCCGCATCACGATCTCCTTGTCCTTGTCGAGCAGCGAGATCTTCACGCCGTCGACCTTGGCCGCGTGGCTGTTGATCACGTCGAGCGCCACCTGCATCGCGGTCATCGGGTCGGCGCTGCCCCAATAGCCGGCGAGCGCGGGATCGAACATGTCACCCAGCCAGTGGATGATCACCGGCTCGCGCACCTGCGACAGCATGCGGTCGTAGACGCGCTCATAGTCGGCGGGCGATCGCGCCACGCGCGTCAGCGCGCGGCTGCACATCAGGATGATGCGGCCGCCGAGCGCTTCGATCGCAGCCACTTGTTCTTCGTAGGCGCGGATCACGTCGTCGATCGACTTCGCGGCCTCGATCGCGAGGTGGTCGGTGCCGGCGCCACAGGCGATCAATGCGCCGGGCACATCGCGCGCGGCGTCGAGCGAGCGGCGGATCAGCTCGAGCGAAGTCGGCCAATCGAGCCCCATGCCGCGCTGCGCGGTGTCCATCGCCTCGGCCACGCCGAGGCCGAGGCGCCACAGGTGCCGGCGGTACGCGATGGTGGTGTCCCAGTCGATCGCACAGTCGAGCCACGGGTCGATGTCGGCGCGCGGGTCGGCCACCACGTGCGCGGCGGAGTAGGCGATGCGGTTGAATTGGGTTGTGGCTCGATGCGGAAAGTCGCGTGGTGCGGAGAGGCGGAAGACTTCGAGCGTGCTGCCCGTTGTTGGCAGATTGAGGGTGGTGTTCATCGAGTGCTCGTTCCCATCCTGCTCCGGATCGAGGCAAAGCCGCGGGCGGGTATGCGCCGGCGCTCGTGCACGACGGTCGGCCCTGCGGGCCGACTCCCCTGCGGTACTCGGTCTCGTGGCCCGTCGCGAAACTCGCTGTGCTCACTGCGTTCGCTACGCTCGGACAATCGCGACGAGTCAGAAGAGGAAGCGCGCGCTGCGCGCGCGGGGCCACGAGCCCTGCGTTCCTCGGCTTCGCGCATTGTCGCTGCCGACGCACACCCGCCCCCGGCTTTGCCGGCACCTCCGTGCCCCTTTCCGAACGCCCACACCGCTGCTG
>JBIODO010000604.1:0-1723 GCA_044445225.1 Burkholderiales bacterium | reverse complement strand
TGAGGTAGGCCTCGGCGCGCTTGCCGAGCGAGCGCGGGTCACGCTCGTAGCCCTGCATGGTCGCCGGCTCGATGATGTCGCAGCGAATGTTGACCGTGGTGTCCTCGAAGAACGGGTCGAGGACCGCGGTGGAGGGATCCGGCATCAGGATCATGTCCGACTCGTTGATGCCCTTCCAGCCGGCGATCGAGGAGCCGTCGAACATCTTGCCGTCGACGAAGAACTCCTCGTTGACGTAGCGCGACGGGATCGTGACGTGCTGCTCCTTGCCGCGCGTGTCCGTGAACCGGAGATCGGCGTACTTGACCTCACGGTCCTTGATCAGCTTCACCACATCGGCGGGAGTCGTCATCTCAAACCTCCAGATAGCAGGCAATGGCGGGGAATAGAGGCTCGGGAGATTGCAGGATCCGTGCCGATGCACTCGAATGGAGCAGAATCAGGCGCTTAGGGTGGAGTACGTTGAGCCCGTCACGGATTATCGCACCAAAATAGTGCAATGTCACCGTCACACGCACTACGATGGGGCACGCACGTGCCCTGGCCGGCGTGGCGGCGCTTCCTGCCTCAGGATCCCGGCAAGGCCGGGAACTGCGACCGAAGGCGCTTCTTGTCGAGCTTGCCGGTCGCGCCGAGCGGCATCTCGGCGACGAACACCACCGCATCCGGCAGCCACCACTTGGCGATCTTGCCGTCGAGGAAGGCCAGGAACTCCTCGCGCGTGGCGCTTTGGCCGGGCTTGAGCTTGATCACGAGCAGCGGCCGCTCGCGCCATTTCGGATGCGGCACGGCGATCACCGCGGCCATCAGTGCCTTCGGGTGGCCGGCGGCGACGTTCTCGATCTCGACCGAGCTGATCCACTCGCCGCCGGACTTGATCACGTCCTTGGAGCGGTCGGTGATGTTGAGGTAGCCGTTGCCGTCGATCGTGCCGATGTCGCCGGTGTCGAAGTAGCCTTCGGCGTCGACGACGTCGCGGTCCTCGCCGAAGTAGCGCGCGACGATCGCCGGGCCCGCGACCTTGAGGTAGCCGGTCTGCACGCCGTCGTGCGCCAGCCGCTCACCGTTGTCGCCGGTGATCTTCATGTCGACGCCGAACGGCACGCGGCCCTGCTTCAGGTTGTAGGCAAGCTGCGCCTCCGCATCGAGCGCACCGACCGCGGCATTCGGCCGCCCGGAGACCGTGCCGATCGGCGACATCTCGGTCATCCCCCAGCCGTGCAGCACGGCGACGCCGTGGTCATCGCGGAACGCCCGCATCACCACTTCCGGGCAGGCGCTGCCGCCGATCAGCACGCGCTTCAGGGCCGACAGCTTGAGCTGCCGCGCCTTCAGGTAGTCGAGCACCAGCTGCCAGACCGTCGGCACGCCGCCCGCGAAACTGACCTGCTCCTGCTCGAGCAGCTCGTACAACGACGCCGGGTCCAGCTTCGGGCCCGGCAGCACGAGCTTGGCGCCGGACGCCGCGGCCGCGAACGGCAGGCCCCAGGCATTGGCATGGAACATCGGCACGATCATCAGCAGCGCGTCGCGTGCCGACAACGCGAGCGCGTCTTGCTGGGCCACGATCAGCGTGTGCAGCACCTGCGAGCGGTGCGAATAGAGCACGCCCTTGGGATTGCCGGTCGTACCCGAGGTGTAGCACAGGCCCGCCGCCGTGCGCTCGTCGAGCTGCGGCCAGTCGTAGGCCTCGCTCTCGGCGGCGAGCAGGTCTTCGTAGCAG
>JBIODO010000603.1:0-1725 GCA_044445225.1 Burkholderiales bacterium | reverse complement strand
TGGCCCGGCGGCCGCCCGCATGATCAGCTTGTTTGGCTCCAACACTGTGTTTGGCACCACCTACGACACGCAAGACGTGATCGGCCGCGCACACGCGCTGTTGAAGGTGATGGACGCCGAACTCGCGACGCGCGCGTTCCTGGCCGGCAACGGTGCGACGCTGGCCGACGTGGCGATGTACAGCTACACCGTCAGCGCGCCCGAAGGCAACGTGGACCTGGCGTCTTACCGCCACGTGCGCAGTTGGCTGGCGCGCCTCGAAGCCTTGCCTGGCTTCGTGCCGTTCCAGAAATCACCGGTCGGCCTGGCCGCCTGACCATGCGACACGTGGTGATCGCCGGTGGAGGCGGCGTGCTCGGTCACGCCCTCGGTCAGGAGTTCGCCGCCGCGGGCTATGGCGTCAGCTCGCTGCGCCGGCAGCCGAGCGTTGCGACCCGCGAGGGCGCGGCGGTGCACACCGAGGTCTGCGACCTGCGCGACCGCGCGGCCACGCGCGACGCCCTGGTGCGCGCCGCAGCCGAGCGCGGGCCGGTGGACGTTCTCGTGTGCAACGCCGCGCACCTCGTGGTCGCGCCGGTGGCCGAGCTCACGGCGAGCGACTTCGACGAGAGCCTGCGCGTCGGCGTGGGCGCCGCGTTCCACTGCGTGCAGGCCGTGCTGCCGTCGATGCTCGCGCGCGGCAGCGGCACGATCCTCTGCTCGGGGGCCACCGCGTCGATGCGCGGCAGTGCACGCTTTGCGGCACTGGCGGCAGCCAAGTTTGCGCTGCGCGGTTTCGCGCAGGCGCTGGCGCGCGAGCTGCAGCCGCAAGGCATCCACGTCGCGCACGTGGTGCTCGACGGGCTGCTGCTCGGCTCACCCTCGGTGGAGCGCTTCGGCGGCGCCGACAGTCGCAGCATTCACCCCGCGGAGGCGGCGCGAGCCTATCGCTGGCTGGCGGAGCAGAATCGCTCGGCCTGGACCCACGAGCTCGACCTGCGGCCGCACAGCGAACTGTTCTGATCATGACCACCGACACCCCGACGACGATGTTGCACGCCGACCGCACGCGCGCGGCACTCGTGCACGGCGCAAAGCTGCCGTGGCTGCACTCACCGGAGCCCGGAGTCGAGCGCCGCATGCTCGAGCGCGCGGGTGGCGAAGTGGCACTCGCCACCTCGATCGTGCGCTATGCGCCGAACAGCCGCTTCGCGGCGCACGGGCATGCGCTCGGCGAAGAATTCCTCGTGCTCGAAGGCACCTTCTCCGACGAGCACGGCCACTATCCGCCGGGCACCTACGTGCGCAACCCACCCGAGTCGCGACATGCACCGTTCAGCGACGCCGGCTGCGTGATCCTCGTCAAGCTGCGGCAGATGCACCCGGCCGACCAGCACGCGGTGCGTGCGTTCGCGCACGATCGGGTGTGGCATCGAGTTTCCGCAACACGCGAGGTGTGCGTGCTGCACCAGGCCGATGGTCGGACGGTGCAGCTCGAAAAGCTCACGCCCGGCGGCGAGCTGGCGCTCGGCGGCACCACCGACGCGCAGGAGCTTTTCGTCGTCGATGGCGCTGCGCTGCTGCACGACGGCGAGCCGACGGTACTCGAACGATGGAGTTGGTTGCGCTGGCCTCACGATGCTGCAGCGCGCATCAGCACACCCGGCGGTGCATTGCTGTGGACGCAGCGCGGCCATCTGCCGCTTGGCTCTGACGCCGCATCGCAGCGTTGACGCGACGCAGCCG
>JBIODO010000602.1:0-1731 GCA_044445225.1 Burkholderiales bacterium | reverse complement strand
GGCACGTGGTCGCGGATCCACAGCAACGCGGCCTTGTCGATCGGCCGCGATTCGCCGTTCAGCGCGTCTTCGGCCACCATCACCGTGGCGGCCAGCAATGCGAGCAGGCACATCACCGCCGCACGGCGGCGGTCGATGTGCTCGCTCCACGGCGAACGCTGCATCCTCAGAAGCAAACGCAGCGCGAAGTACATCGCGGTGACGCTGAGCACCAACTGAAGAAGTTCTTCCGCGGCTTCGAGCAGCATCGGCAGCCTGATTCGCCCTGCCTGGCGCGCACCAACGCGCCGACTGGGGCACCCATTGAAGCGCGCTAGGTTATCGTAGCCACGCGCCTCGCCCACTGAAGGAGATTCACCATGTCACTGCCCCGCCCCGTCTGGATCGTCGATGGCGTGCGCACCCCGATCGGCCGCTACGGCGGCGCACTGGCCACCGTGCGCACCGACGACCTTGGTGCGATCCCGATCCGCGCGCTGATGCAGCGCCACGCCGGCGTCGACTGGAATCTGGTGGACGACGTGATCTACGGCTGCGCCAACGGCGCTGGCGAAGACAACCGCAACGTCGCGCGCATGGCCGCGCTGCTGGCCGGTCTGCCCACCGACGTGGCGGGCGCCACGCTGAACCGCCTGTGCGGCTCCGGGCTCGATGCGGTGGCCACCTGCGCGCGCACCATCGCCAGCGGCGAAGCCGAGCTGATGATCGCCGGCGGCGTGGAGAGCATGACGCGCGCGCCGTTCGTGCTGGCCAAGGCCGACAGCGCGTTCTCGCGCGCCGCGAAGATCGAAGACACCACCATCGGCTGGCGCTTCGTCAACCCGCTGATGAAGAGCCAATACGGCATCGACTCGATGCCCGAGACTGCTGAGAACGTGGCCGCCGAGTACAAGGTGTCGCGCGCCGATCAGGATGCCTTCGCGCTGCGCTCGCAGGAGCGCTGGCAGGCGGCCAGCAAGGCCGGCTTCTTCGAAGGCGAGACGGTGGCCGTGAGCATCCCGAGCAAGAAGAGCGAGCCGGTGCAGTTCACCACCGACGAACACCCGCGCGCCACCACGCTCGAGGCACTGGCCAAGCTCAAGGGCGTGGTCAGGCCCGATGGCACCGTCACGGCAGGCAACGCATCGGGCGTCAACGACGGCTCGTGCGCGTTGCTGATCGCATCGGACGCCGCACTCAAGAAGTACAACCTGAAAGCCCGCGCGCGCATCATCGGCGCCGCGGTGGCCGGCGTGCCGCCGCGCATCATGGGCATCGGCCCCGCACCGGCCACGCAAAAGCTGCTCAAGCGCCTCAACTGGACCGTGGCCGAGCTCGACGTGATCGAACTCAACGAAGCGTTCGCCGCACAAGGCCTTGCGGTCACGCGCACGCTCGGCATCGCCGACGACGACCCGCGCGTCAACCCCAACGGCGGCGCCATCGCGATCGGCCACCCGCTCGGTGCATCCGGCGCACGGCTGGCACTCACTGCGCTGCGCCAGCTCGAAAAAACCGGCGGCCGGCGCGGCCTGGCCACCATGTGCATCGGTGTCGGCCAGGGCATCGCGTTGGCGATCGAGCGCGCCTGATCGCCAGCGCGGCGAGGCTGACCGCAACAAGGCGTATCGCAGGCGTGCGGTCGGCGGCGCACGCAGCGGCTTGCGCAGTAGTGCCGTGACGTTGTGGTCGCGGCGCGGCGGGCCATGGGCCGGCCCGCTTGGCTTGCACGGCGCGTGGACCGATAACGAT
>JBIODO010000601.1:0-1734 GCA_044445225.1 Burkholderiales bacterium | reverse complement strand
CGGCATGCTGCGCGTGGACACGCTGCAAGACCTGTTCGACGCCGCCGAGACGGTCGCGCATGCGCGGCCGCTGCGCGGCGAACGGCTGGCCCTCGTCACCAACGGCGGCGGTGCCGGCGTGCTGGCCGCCGATGCGCTGTCGCTGCAGGGCGGCACGCTGGCCACGCTGAGCGACGCCACCCAGGCCGCGCTCGACGCGCAGCTGCCCGCCACCTGGTCGCACGCCAATCCGATCGACCTCATCGGCGATGCGCCGATCGAGCGCTATACGGCCGCGCTGGCCACACTGCTGGCCGCCGACGAGGTGGACGCGGTGCTGTTCATGCACGCACCCACCGCGGTGGTGCCGAGCCTGCAGATCGCGCAGGCCTGCATCCCGCTGATGCAGGCGGCATCCAAACCGGTGCTCAGCTGCTGGCTCGGCGCCGCCGTCGTGCAAGAGGCCGCTCAGGCGTGCGAGGCCGCCGGCGTGCCCACCTATGCGACGCCCGAGCGCGCGGTCACCGCGTTCGTGCGCCGCGTGCAGTACCAGCGCAACCAGATGGCGCTGCTGCAGACGCCGCAGTCGAGCGTGCTGCCGTTCGTCCCCGACCATGCGCGCGCGCGGGCGGTGATCGACGGCGCGCTGGCCCAGGGGCGCAACGTGCTCAACGAGGTCGAGGCCAAGGCACTGCTCGATGCGTACCGCATCCCGATCGTGCCGACCCGCGTTGCGCGCTCGATCGACGAGGCCGCCGCAATGGCGGGCGACATCGGCTACCCGGTGGTATTGAAGATTCTGTCGCCGCAGGTGTCGCACAAGTCCGACGTCGGCGGCGTCGCGCTCGCGCTGGCCGACGAGCCTGCGCTGCGGCGCGCCGCGCAGGCGATGGCCAACCGATTGCAGATGCTGCGCCCCGACGCGCGGCTCGACGGCTTCACGGTGCAGGCGATGGTGCGCCGGCCGCACGCCCACGAGCTGCTGATCGGCGTGGCCCACGACGCAGCGTTCGGCCCTGTATTGATGTTCGGCCAGGGCGGCACCGCGGTCGAGGTGCTGAAGGACAACGCGACGGCGCTGCCGCCGCTGAACAACGTGCTGGCGCTCGATCTGGTGTCGCGCACGCGGGTGGCCCAGCTGCTGGCGGGCTACCGCGACCGTGCTGCGGCCGACATGGCGGCGATCACCGGCACGCTGCTGGCGGTGTCGCAGATGGTGTGCGAGCTGCCGGAGCTGATCGAACTCGACATCAATCCGTTGCTGGCCGACGACCAAGGCGTGATGGCACTCGACGCGCGCGTGCGGCTGCAGCCGGCCACAGGCGCGGCCAGCGACCGCCTGGCGATCCTGCCGTATCCGGCCGAGCTCGAGCAGACGCTGCAACTGAACGGCGTGTCGATCATGCTGCGGCCGATCCGGCCCGAAGACGAGCCGCGGCTGGTCGCGTTCTACGCACGCGCGACGCCGGCCGACATGCGGCTGCGCTTCTTCCTGACGCGGCGCGAGGTGCCGCATTCGGAGCTCGCGCGCTTCAGCCAGATCGACTACGACCGCGAGATGACCTTCATTGCCCTGCCGCCCGAGGGCGCCGAGTTGCCGATGCTGGGCGAGGTGCGTGCGTGCTGCGATCCCGACAACCAGCGCGCCGAATTCGCGATCCAGATCACCACCGACTGGCAGCAGCGGGGCCTCGGCCACGCGATGCTGACGCGCTTGCTCGAACATCTGCATCGCCGCGGCGTGCGGCAGGTGTG
>JBIODO010000600.1:0-1784 GCA_044445225.1 Burkholderiales bacterium | reverse complement strand
TCGGAGATCTCTCCCACGGTCGCGCGCATCCGCAAGGAAGTCGACGAGTTCGCGCAGGAAGAGGGCCGCCGGCCGCGCATCCTCGTGGCCAAGCTCGGCCAGGACGGCCACGATCGCGGCGCCAAAGTGATCGCGACGGCGTTCGCAGATCTCGGCTTCGACGTGGATATCGGTCCGTTGTTCCAGACGCCCGAAGAGTGCGCGCGCCAGGCGATCGAGAACGACGTGCATGCAGTGGGCGTGTCCACGCTCGCCGCCGGCCACAAGACGCTGGTGCCGGCGATCATCAACGAACTGAAGAAGCAGGGCGCCGACGACATCATCGTCTTCGTCGGCGGCGTGATTCCACAGCAGGACTACCAGTTCCTGTACGACGCCGGCGTCAAGGGCATCTACGGCCCGGGCACGCCGATTCCGGTGAGCGCGAAAGACGTGCTCGAGCAGATCCGCGCAGCGCTGAAGAAGTAGCGCGATTGCGACGGCGCGCGGCCATGCTCGACCCCAACGACCAGGTCTTGCTCGACGGCGTGCTGCACGCGCGCGGCGAGGTGCAGCGGCGCGCGATCGCCAAGACGATCACGCTGCTGGAGTCGACGCGTCCGGATCATCGCGCACGCGCGGAGGAATTGCTCAACGCGCTGCTGCCCGCCAGCGGCCGCTCGTTCCGCCTCGGGATATCTGGCGTCCCCGGCGTCGGCAAGTCCACCTTCATCGAGGCGCTGGGCCTGCATCTGCTGACGCTTTCGCATCGCGTCGCGGTGCTGGCGGTGGATCCGTCGTCCAGCGTATCGGGCGGTTCGATCCTCGGCGACAAGACGCGCATGGAGCGCCTGTCGGTCGAGGCCAACGCGTTCATCCGCCCGAGCCCCACCAGCGGCACGCTGGGCGGCGTGGCCGCGCACACGCGCGAGGCGATGCTGGTGCTCGAGGCCGCGGGCCACGATGTCGTGATCGTCGAAACCGTCGGTGTGGGCCAGAGCGAAACCGCGGTCGCCGGCATGACCGATTGTTTCGCGCTGCTGCAGCTGCCGAACGCCGGCGACGACCTGCAGGCCATCAAACGCGGCGTCATGGAGCTGGCCGATCTGGTGGCCATCAACAAGGCCGACATCGACCCCGCCGCCGCCACGCGCGCGCAGGCGCAGATCACATCGTCGCTGCGACTCATGCAGCACGGCGGACATCAGAGCGAACGCGACGAGGTGCCCTGGCAATCGCGCGTGCTGACGCTGAGCGCAATCACCGGCAATGGGCTGGCCGAGTTCTGGCAGGCAGCGAGCGAGTTTCGCGACCAACAGACCGCCAGCGGCCGGCTGACTGCGCGCCGCCACGAGCAGGACGAATCCTGGATGTGGGAGCGCATCGAGGCGCTGCTGCACGAACGCTTTCGCGCGCAGCCGCAGGTGGCGGCGGCACTGCCGACGCTCACCGCCGACGTGCGAGCCGGCCGCGTGGCCGCCTCGGTGGCGGCGCGGCGATTGATCGAACTGATGAATTGATCGTTGAGACCGAGGAGACCTCTCCATGCACGACATACTCGAGCAACTCGAGAACAAACGCGGCGCCGCGCGCCTGGGCGGCGGCCAGAAGCGCATCGACGGGCAACACGCCAAGGGCAAGCTCACCGCACGCGAGCGCCTGGAGCTGCTGCTCGAAGAAGGCACGTTCGAAGAATGGGACATGTACGTCGAGCACCGCTGCGCCGACTTCGGCATGGCCGACAACAAGGTGCCTGGCGACGGCGTGGTCACCGGCTACGGCATGATCAACGGTCGGCTGGTGTT
>JBIODO010000599.1:0-1789 GCA_044445225.1 Burkholderiales bacterium | reverse complement strand
TGGCCAAGGCCAAGCAGCCGCTGATGGTGATCGGCAGCCAGGCGGTGGTGCGCGCCGATCAGGCCGATCGTCTGGCCGATGCGGTGCGGCAACTCGGCGTGCCGGTGTACCTGTCGGGCATGGCGCGCGGCCTGCTCGGGCGTGACCATGCGCTGCAGATGCGCCACGCGCGCCGCCAGGCGCTGCGCGAGGCCGACTGCGTGCTGCTGGCGGGTGTGCCGTGCGACTTCCGCCTCGACTACGGCCGCCACGTGCGACGCCGCGCCACGCTGATCGCGGCCAACCGCAGCACGCACGACGCCAAGCTCAACCGCAAGCCCGACATCGCCGCCATCGGCGACGCCGGCCTCTTCATCGAAGCGCTGGCCGCCGCACGGCCGCAGCCCGCGTCGGACTGGGCCGGCTGGATCGGCACGCTGCGCGCGCGCGATCAGGCCCGCGAAACCGAGATCGACACCCAGGCGGCGGCGCGTGGCGAATACGTCAATCCGCTGGCGTTTTTTCGGGCACTCGAGGCCGAGGCCGGCGAGCATGCGGTGTTCGTGGCCGATGGCGGCGACTTCGTGGCCACCGCCAGCTACGTGTTGCATCCGCGCGCGCCGCTCACCTGGCTCGACCCCGGCGCATTCGGCACACTGGGCGTCGGCGCCGGCTTCGCGATGGGCGCGGCACTGGCGCGGCCCGACCGCGAGGTGTGGATCGTGTTCGGCGACGGCGCCTGCGGCTGGGGCTTGAGCGAGTTCGACAGCTTCGTGCGCCAGGGCATCCCGGTGATCGCCGTGGTGGGCAACGACGCCGGCTGGACGCAGATCGCCCGCGAGCAGGTGAAGATGCTGCACGACGACGTGGCCACCGTGCTCGCGCGCAGCGCCTATCACGAGGTGGTGGCCGGCTTCGGGGCATCAGGGCTGCTGGTGCGCCACGCCGACGAGGTGCGCCCCGCGCTGGCGCGTGCACGCGAGCTGGCGCGCCAGGGCCGCGCCGTGCTGGTGAACGTGTGGCTCGACAAGACCGAGTTTCGCGAGGGCTCGCTGTCGATGTAGCGCGTGCCCGTTCAGTGGCCTTGCGGCGCACGCCGCCGAGCGATCAGTTGCGCTCGATGCCGAGATCCTGCACCGCCTTGTGCCAGACCTTCAGCTGGTCGCCGAGCAGGGCCGCCATCTCTTCTGGCGTCGAGGCTTGCAGTTCAAAGGCAATGCGGTCGAGCGCCTCGCGCACGTCGCGGCGCTCCGACACGGCCTTCATCTCACGCGCCACGCGCTCGACCACCTCCTTGGGCAGCCCGGCGGGGCCGAACAGCCCGCCCCACGGCGTGATGGTGATGCCGCGCAGCCCCGCTTCTGCCGCCGTGGGCGCGTCGGGCACCAGCGGGCTGCGGCTGGGCAGCAAGGTGGCCAGCACGCGCAGCCGCCCCTCGTTGATCTGCGGCAGCACGCCAGCCGACAGCGTGGCAATCGACATCTGAATCCGCCCGGCGATCAAGTCGGCCGCTGCCGGCGCATCGCCCTTGTACGGGATGTGCGCGATATCGAGTGTCTCTGCCGCGGCAAGCTGGGCGGTGGTGAGGATGCTGGTGCCGTTGCCGGTGCCGTAGCTGATCTTGCCCGGGTTGGCTCGCGCGAAGGCTAGCAACTCGGGCACCGTCTTGGCCGGCACGCTCTCGTGCACGATGAGGAAGAAGCCGAACTTACCGGTCAGCGAGATCGGCGTGAACGCGGTGAGCGGGTCGTAGGGCGGCGTCTTGCGCAGCGAGGGCGCTGCGTTGAGCGCGGTGGTGGTGGCATAAAAC
>JBIODO010000598.1:0-1792 GCA_044445225.1 Burkholderiales bacterium | reverse complement strand
GCATCATCAGCTCGCCCTGCGCGAAGTTCACCGTCTCGGTGGCCTTGTAGATCAGCACGAAGCCGAGCGCGATGAGCGCATAGATGCAGCCCAGCGAGATGCCAGAGATCAGCAATTGCAAAAAGGCTGTCACTCGCGCTTGCCTTCGGCGCTAACCGCTGAGAGCGGTGTGCCGCTGTCGGTGGGCGCCAAGCATGCCTGCGCAGGCACGCGCCAAGCCGCCGGGACTTCCCTAGGCGGCGGCGCGCCGCAGTGCGTTAGGCGCGGCTCGCGCGCAGCTGGTAGCGCAACACGCCGTCAGCGCCCGCTTCGTGCACCGCCTCGCCGCGCGCCACCAGGTGGTTCAGGTGCGCCAGGCTTTCTCCAGTGGCCATGCCCAGCAGCTCGGAGCCCTCGATCGGCCGCGCGAACAGCGCGCCGAAGACGTCGATCGCGCGCTTGGGCTCGGACAAGGCGCGGCGCAGGCGCGTCAGGCTTTTTTCGTGCCCCGCGGCCAGTCGATCGAGCCGCGCGTGCAGGCCGCGAAACGGCTCGCCGTGCGACGGCAGCACCAGCACGTCGTCGCTCACCGCGGCACGCAACTTGGCGATCGATGCGATCCAGTCGGCCAGCGGGTCGGCGTCGGGCTCGGTGGGGAACACCGACACGTTCGACGAGATGCGCGGCAGCACCTGATCGCCCGAGATCAGAATCTTGAGCGGCTCACACAACAGACACGCGTGCTCGGGTGAGTGGCCGTTGCCGACGATCACGCGCCACTCGTGCGCGCCGATGCGAAAGCGCTCGCCGTCGCGCAGGCGGCGGAAGCTGTCGGGCAGCGTGTGCACCACGCGGCCGAAGCTGCCGAAGCGCACGCGGTAATGCTCGATCGCCTCGTCGCCCCAACCGGCCCGTCGATAGAAGCGGATCGCATCGTCGGGCGCCTCGCGGCCGGTGTCGGCCACCAGCGAGCGGCAGGTCAGGTACTCCAGCCGCGTCATCCACAGCCGCGCCTCGAAGCGCCGCGTCAACCAGCCGGCCATTCCCACGTGGTCGGGGTGCATGTGGGTGCAAATGACGCGCGTGATGCGTTGCCCCGCCAGCGCATCCTCGGCGGCCAGCGCGCGCGTCCAGTTGGCGAGGCCCTCGCGCGTTTGCGCGCCGGTGTCCACCATCGCCCAGCCGCCGTCGTCGGCCAGCGCATACAGGTTGATGTGCGCCAGCGCCCACGGCAGATGCATGCGCAGCCAGCGCACGCCGGGCACGATCTCGCGGCCGTGGCCACTGTCGGGTGGCTCGCCGCACGGGTACTGCAACGCGACCGTGCCTTCGTCGGGGCGGCCGTCGGCACTGGGCTTTGCTTGCGTCATCGCCGCAATTCTCGCGCGATTCGCGTTGGGCGCTACTCGTTGGCCCCGCGCGCGCGCAGGCGATCGAACAGCACCGCGACGATGATGAAGCTGCCCACGAAGGTGCCCTGCCAGAAGGTGCTGATACCCAGCAGCGTCAGGCTGTTGCGGATGACCTCGATCAGCGCCGCACCGACCACCGCGCCGAACGCGGTGCCGATGCCGCCCGACAGGTTGGCGCCGCCGATCACCGCGGCGGCAATCACCGTCAGCTCCATGCCCTGCCCGAGGCCGGTGGTGATGGTGCCGAGCCACCCCACCTCGAGGATGCCGGCGATGCCGGCGGTGAGGCTGCAGAACATGTAGACGCTGACCTTGATGCGCTTGACCGGCACGCCGGTCAGCGTGGCGGCGCCCTCGTTGCCGCCGATCGCGAACACGTGGCGGCCCCAGCGCGAGAAGCG
>JBIODO010000597.1:0-1793 GCA_044445225.1 Burkholderiales bacterium | reverse complement strand
GCCTTCGTCGAGGCTGATGCTGCGCTTCTTGAGCACCACCTCACCGGTGACGAGGTCGGGCGTGCGGTCTTCGACCTCGATGGGGGTCATCTCGGCGCCGAACTCGCCGGCCTGCTGCGCCTTGATCGCCTTCTGGTGCGACGCCAGCGCGAACTGATCCTGCGCCTCGCGGCTGACCTTCCACTGTTCGGCCACGCGCTCTGCCGTCAGCCCCATGCCATAGGCGATGCCGATGTTCTCGTCCTTGTCGAAGATGTGCGCGTTGAACGACGGCGTGGCGCCCGTCATCGGGATCGCGCTCATGCTCTCGGCGCCGCCGGCGATCATCACGTCGGCCTCGCCGACGCGGATGCGGTCGGCCGCCATCTGCACCGCAGTGAGCCCCGACGCGCAGAAGCGGTTGATGGTGACGCCGCCCACGGTGTGCGGCAGGCCGGCCAGCAGCGCGGCGACGCGCGCCATGTTCAGGCCCTGCTGGCCCTCGGGCATCGCGCAGCCGATGATCGCGTCTTCGATCGCTTTCGGATCCAGCGTCGGCACCTGCTTCAGTGCGTTGCGGATCGTCGCGATCAGCAGGTCGTCGGAGCGGGTGTTGCGGAATACGCCGCGGCCGGAGCGGCCGATCGGCGAACGGGTGGCAGCGACGATGTAGGCGTCTTGCAGTTGCTTGCTCATTTCGTTCTCCGCCTCAATTGCGAACCGGTTTGCCGGTCTGCAGCATGCCCATGATTCGCTCTTGCGACTTGGGATGGTCCAGCAGCGAACAGAAGTGCTTGCGCTCCAAGGTCATCAGGTATTCCTCGGTCACGAGCGAACCGGCATTCACGTCGCCGCCGCACACCACGTCGGCGATCAGGCTGGCGATGTGGAAGTCGTGCTGGCTGGCGAAGCCGCCGTCGCGCAGGCCGACCAGCGACGCCTTGATCGTCGCGATGCCGTTGCGGCCGGCCACCGGGATCAACTTCTTGTGCGGCGCGCGCCAGCCCGACTCGTGCATCGCCTTGGCCTGCGCCAGCGCCACGGTCAGCAGCTCGTCCTTGTGCGGCACGATGACGTCGCCGTCTTGCAGGTAGCAGAGCTGCCGGCTCTCGATCGCACTGGTGCCCACCTTGGCCATCGCAGCCGCGGTGAACGGCTCCTTGATGAACGCCAGCAGTTCGGTGCCGGGCGCCGCGGCGGCTTGCTCGGCGGCACGGCGCGCGATCGCAGCCAAGCCACCGCCCGCGGGCACCAGGCCGACGCCGACCTCGACCAGGCCGACGTAGGTTTCCATGTGCGCGACGCGGCGTGCGCTGTACAGCGCAAGTTCACAGCCACCGCCCAGCGCGATGCCCCGCATCGCCGACACCACCGGCACCTGCGAATACCGCAAACGCAGCATGAAGTCCTGCAGCTTCTTGACCTCGGGGTTGATGCCCTTGGAGCCCATCTTCATGAACACCGGCATCAGCGATTCGAGGTTGGCGCCGGCGGAGAACACGTCGTCGGGCGACCAGATCACCAGGCCCTTGAATTTTTCTTCGGCGATCTCGAGCGCTTTGCTCAAACCTTCGATCACCGCCGGGCTGATGAGGTGCAGCTTGGCGGTGATGCTGGCGATCGCCACCTCGCCGTCGAGCGTCCAGACGCGGATCTCTTCGTTCTTGTAGAGCTCGCTGCCGCTTTTCAGCGCCTCGGCAGCGCCGGAGCCGATCACCGCCTCGGGGAACGGCTGGCGCTGGTATACCGCGAGCTTGGAACGAGGCACGTAGCGCTTCTGGCCCGGGCTCCACGAGCCCTCCGGCGTGTGCACG
>JBIODO010000596.1:0-1816 GCA_044445225.1 Burkholderiales bacterium | reverse complement strand
GTCGCGGGCCTCGCGCACCACCACCTCGCCCCACTGGTTCCACGCGGCAGGACGGCGGTCACGCATGAAGAAGTCGGCCAGCGCCTGCGCGCGCAGCGGTTGGCCCAGGCGCACGAAGGCCGACACCGAGCGCCATTCGTAGGGCGTGTAGGCGTCCCATGCGCGCCGGCCCTCGATGCGTTCGAGCGATTCGCGCCAATAACGCTCCCAGGTCGCCTCGAGCGCGGCGCGTGGCACCACGCCTTCCGCCCCGGCGGGGCTGAAGATCAGCGTACTGGAGGTCGGGTCGAAGTCGCCGAGTTCGGCCGCACCTGGCAGGTGGTCGATGTGGTGCTCGGCCATCGCCAGGCGCAGCGAGCGTCCGAGGTCGGCAGCGAACTCGTCGCGCTGTGTGGCCAGCTCGGCGCCACGCGCGCGTTCATCGAGCGCACCGGCCAGTTCTGCGGCGTCACGGTAGCCGGCCAGCGCCCAGAAGTCGTCCCAGTACGAGTGCATCGGCTTGGCCGAGTAGCCCTCGTGGCTGATCGACGCCGGCATTAGGCCATACAACATTTCACGGCCCGGCCCGCGGTTCTGCGCGCTGCGCTCGGACTGGCGCAAGCGCTCCATGTAGCGCGCGGCGGCATTCACCTGCGGCCACAGTGAGCGCAGCAGCGCACGATCGCCGGTATAGCGCCACAGCTCGGCGACGGCGAAGATGAACTCGCCGTGGCTGTCGTTCTCGGGCACCGGATCGGCGCCGCGAGTGTCGACACAGCACGGCACCTTGCCGCTGGCGAACAAGTGCTGCGAATACCACACCACGAAATCGCGCGCGGCCTGCACTTCGCCCAGGCGCAACAGCCCGGCGACCATCATCGCGCCGTCGCGCACCCAGCTGCGCGCATAAGAGCGCGTGCCCGGCTGCAGCGCCGCGCCGTCGCGCGACATCAGGATGTGTGCCAGCGAGCTGCGCAAGGTGTCGACCATCGGCTGCGCCGCGGCGGGCAGCGCCACGTCGACGCGGTTCAAGCGCTCACGCCACTGCGCGGCAACCGTGTCGAGCCGCATGCGGGCCCAATCATCGTCGGCGCGCGCCGGTGGTGCGGCGTTGCCAGCCAGCGGCAGCGCGACGGCCACGCTGCGCGACTCACCCGGTGCCAGATCGAGCGTCCAGCGCAGCGCGGCGTTTGCGAGGCCCTGCTCGTCGAGCAGCGTGCGCAGCGGCTGCTGCGCGGCCGCGTCGACCAGCACGTCGCCATTGTCGAATGCACCGGCCACCACGCTCGCCGGCGCTGTCAACGCATGCAACCACGGCTGCCCGTCGATCCGCAAGGTGCGGCCTTGCCGCGCGAGCCGCTGCACGCGGCTCACGCCGCCCGGCGCATTGAGAAACTGCGCCGGCGGATTGACCTGCCACGGCCGCAGCACCAGCGCCAACTTCAGGCGCCGGGGCGTGTCGCCGGTGTTGGTCAACGTGTAGCGCGCGATGAGCAACGCGTGCGCGGGCGCGCCGTCGGCGCCCGCCTCGATCGACAGCGCGACACCCGGCCGCGACCAACGCACCTGGGGCAGCGGCAGATAGCCATCGCGCAACGCGTGGTCGATGCTGACGTCGGCCCAGCTCACCAGACCTGCCGACTCGTCGATGACGAAAGGTTCCAGCGAGGGACCCAGCTTACGCGGCTCGATCGCACCGTCTTCGGAGATCACCGCCGCGTGGGCACCGCCGCCGTCCACGCCCACCAACGTCCAGTAGCTCTGCTCGCCGACGAAGCCGCGCGGCAATCGCCCACGCGGCAGGGCCTTGGCGAGCGTGGTCAGCGCAGCGTTGCGC
>JBIODO010000595.1:0-1831 GCA_044445225.1 Burkholderiales bacterium | reverse complement strand
CCCGTGGACAGCGCGCTCGTGCCGCGTGAGCGAACCTCGCTCACGCTCAACGAAGTCGCGGCGTTGCCGCTGATTCTGCCCAGCCCGGGCCACGGACTGCGGCGGCGCATCGCGCTGGAATTCGAGCGCGCCAACGTGTCGATCGACGCCGTGGCCGAGATCGATTCGTTGCCGTTGCTGATGCACTGCGTCGGCGAAGGCCTGGGCGCGACGATCAAGCCGATGGCCGCCATCCACGCGCTGGGCAACACACCCGAGAACTGGCGTTGCCTGCGCATCGCCGATGCGGCGATGACGCGCACGAACTATCTGTACGCGCTGCCGCCGCAGATGCTGTCGCCTTGCGCGGCGGTGGTGCGCGACGAGCTCAAGCGGGTGGTGCGCCAGCGGGTCAGCGCCGGGGATTGGCAGGGTGTCACACTGGTGCCGCTGGCGCCGGGTGAAGTGGCCACCGAGACGCGCGAAGAAGCAGCGCTGTCCTGAAGCGAAGTTTCACGCCGCCGACTGGCGCGCACGCGCCGCATCGGCGGCAAAGCGCCCGGCACGTCGGCCCGACGCGAATGCCCATGCCAGATGATGGCCGTGGCCTTTGAGCAGCAGGCCGCCCTGGCCTGTGGAGCCGGCCGCGCGCAAGCCCTCGATCGGCGCGCCTTGCGAGCCGAGCACGCGATGCTGTTCATCGACCCGCAGGCCGCCCTCGGCGTGCACGAACACCGAACGCAACGGCCCGAGGGCGATGAAGGGCGGCTCGACCAGTGCGGGGCGATCACCGTCGGCAGCACAGGCCTGCTGCAACGAGTCGACTGCCAAGCCGAGGCGCGCGGCCAGCGCGGGCACCGAGGCCGCCTCGGTGAACACGTCCGCTCGATTGCGGCGGTAGTCGTCGAGGTACGCGTAGGCGACGCCGGGCGCGGTCGAGATGAAGTGCGGCCACGCCTGATAGCGCCGCGCGATGCGACCGTCGATCACGATCCAGCCCACCTTGTCTGGCTGATCCGGCAGCCGCCATGCGGGCCGCTCGCGTTCGTCACCGAAGCGTTCGCCCCGCTGGTTGACCAGGCGCGCACCGTCGTCGAACAAGGCCGGTGCCGGCGCCAGCATGGTGGTCAGGAACTTCATCATGAAAGGCCGCAGCAGCGCCATCGGCACATGCTCGAGCGACCATTGCATCGCCAATGCCAGCGGCCGCCACGGCGGCAGACGGCGGACGATGCTCTCGTGCGCGGGCGCGATGAAGCGCAGCTCCGGGCCGAGTGCCAAGTCGCCGTTGACGATCTGTGCGCCCAGCGCCTCGGCCAGTCGTTGGCCGTCGCCGGTGGCCGTCGGATTCACGCCATCGACCTTGGCCTCTTGCGCGCCCATGAAGCGGGCCTTGAACAATGGATCGTTGGTGAAGTCGCCGGCGGCGAGCACGACGTCACCAGTTGCCTTGTAGTGAGTGCGGTGTTCGTTGCTGCCGACGAAGACGCCGCACACGCGGCCGGCATCGTTCACGTCGAGCGCAGTCACGCGCGCGCCGAGCCGGATCTCGGCACCGGCCTTGCGGGCGCGTCGCTCGAGGTGATAGATGAAGGCGCGCGAATTGGGCAGCACGTTGTGCATGCGCGGCTGGCTGTGCGGCGGCTCGGGCATCGGGCCGTGGAAGCAAACTCCGCTGTCGAGCAGCCACTGGAAGGTCTGCGGCATCGCGTCGCACAGGACGCGGCGCAGCGCATCGTTGTCGCGCGGCTGCAGCTCGCCGGCCGCCCATTGGCTCGACATGCCGGGATTCGCCGGCGAGCTGCGGCCGCGCGACAACGATGCGCTGCGCCGCGTCCTGTGCGACGCGATG
>JBIODO010000594.1:0-1836 GCA_044445225.1 Burkholderiales bacterium | reverse complement strand
GTGATGCAGCGACGCCGGCTCGCCTATCATCGCCAGACACCCCGCGCCGCAAGCAGCCATCACGCGTGACTCCGTGAGCCGACACGACCATCCGCTCGACGCGGTGCAGGCCAAGACCTTCACGGCGCGCGACTTCGCGCTCGACTGCGGCGTGGTGCTGCCCGAGCTGCGCATCGCCTACGAGGTGTATGGCACGCTGGCACCCGGCGGCCGCAACGCGGTGTTGCTGACGCACGGCTTCACCAGCCACCAGCACATGGCCGGGCGCTATCGCGAGGGCAGCGCACCGCCCGGGCTCGACGCCGGCACGCCAGGCAACTGGCCGCAACTGGTGGGACCGGGCCTGGCGATCGACACCGACCGCTGGTTCGTGGTGTCGTCCAACATGCTCGGGTCGTCGTGGGGCTCCACCGGCCCGCGCGACACCGATCCGCGCACCGGCAAGCCCTACGGGCCGGCGTTCCCGCGCCTTGCGGTGAGCGACATCGTGCGCGCGCAGAAGCTGCTGCTCGACAGCCTCGGCGTGGAGCACCTCGTGGCCGTGGCCGGCCCGTCGTACGGTGGCTACCAGGCCTTTCAATGGGCCGTGCAGTACCCCGACTTCATGCACGGCATCGTGGCGGCGATCAGCGCGCCCCATTCGGCGCCTGGCCCGGGACCGACGCAGAAACTGATCGATGAACTGGCCGCCGACCCCCACTGGAACGACGGCCAATACTACGAGCGCGGCGGCATCGAGCCCACGCTGGTGAAGTACCGCATCGCCACGCTCAGGCGCTACGGCATCGAGGCGCAACTCGCCGCCACGATTCCCGACGCGCAGCGGCGCGAGGCGGCGATCGAGCAGATCGCGCGCCAATGGGCACGCGTGTTCGATGCCAACTCGATGGTGGTGCTGCGCCGTGCGCTCGAGAATTTCGACACCCGGCCGCACTTTCGCAAGATCAAGGCGAAGGTGCTGTACGTGCTGTCGCGTACCGATCGGCTGTTCCCGCCCTCGATCGCGCCGGCCGTGATGCAGCAGCTTCAGGCGGCGGGCGTCGACGCACGCTACGTCGAGCTCGACAGCGAGCTCGGACACATGGCCAGCGGCCACGACGCGCGCAAGTGGGCGCCGGAGCTGGCGCGCTTCATGGCGTCGCTGCAGACTTGACGCCGCGCGCAGCGGTGCGCGGGCGCCTCGGCGCCGCGAGCTGCGCCATCCAGTGCGCCCAGTGGTCGATGCAGGCGCGGATCTTGGGCAGGCGATGGCGCTCTTGCAGCATCACCGCGTACATCGGCACCGGCGTCGTCGAGAAATGCGCCGGCAGCACCGGCACCAATGCGCCGGCCTTGACCAGCGGCTGCGCCACCAGATCGACGACGCGCGCAATGCCGGCGCCATGCTGCGCCAGCGCCAATATCACCGCGGTGTTGTCGGTGCGGGTGTCGCCTTGCACCACCAGCTCGCCGCCGGCCTTGCCCCGTTCGCGCCAGGCCCAGCGGTTGAGGATCGCGCTGGCCGTGTTGCCGATCAGCCGGTGGCGCACCAGGTCATCGGGGTGGCGCGGCAGGCCGTGCTGCTGCACGTAGGCCGGCGACGCGTACAACGATCGCGTCAGCAGCCCGATCTGGCGCGCCACCAGGTTGTCGCTGGGCGGCGTGCCGGTGCGGATCGCCACGTCGATGCCCTCGCGCGCCATGTCGGCCATGCGGTCGTCGGCCGCGATGTCGAGGTGCAGGTTGGGGTGGCGCTTGTAGAGCGCGATCAATCCCGGTGCGATCACTGCCTGCGCCAGCACCGCGCTGACGCTCACGCGCACCCAGCCCGCGGGCCCGCCGGTCTTGCCACTCAGC
>JBIODO010000593.1:0-1841 GCA_044445225.1 Burkholderiales bacterium | reverse complement strand
CCTCGAAGGTGGTGGCGCTGGTGGGTGAAGTCACCGCGGACGGCAATATCGAGGTCATCGGAGTCGGCTCGCAGCCCTCGCGCGGCCTGAAGAAGGGCGTCGTCGTCAACATCGAATCCACGGTGCAGTCCATACAGCGCGCCGTGGAGGAAGCCGAGCTCATGGCCGGCTGCCAGATTCACTCCGTCTACGCCGGCATCGCCGGCAGTCACGTGCGCAGCCTCAACTCACACGGCGTCGTCGCGATCCGTGACCGGGAAGTCTCGCACGCCGACGTTGAGCACGTGATCGACGCCGCGCGCGCCGTGGCCATTCCCGCGGACCAGAAGATCCTGCACGTACTGCCGCAGGACTACGTGATCGACGGCCAGGAGGGCATCCGCGACCCCATCGGCATGTCCGGAGTGCGCCTGGAAGCCAAGGTGCATATCGTCACCGGGGCGGAGAGCGCGGCCCAGAACATCGAGAAGTGCATCCAGCGCTGCGGCCTCGAAGTCGATGACATCGTGCTCGAGCAGCTGGCCTCCAGCT
The DNA here is from genome assembly GCA_044445225.1 of Burkholderiales bacterium. Classification (GTDB taxonomy): domain Bacteria; phylum Pseudomonadota; class Gammaproteobacteria; order Burkholderiales; family Burkholderiaceae_C; genus JAEUPI01. The sequence continues at coordinate 1,310 of JBIODO010000593.1, read as the reverse complement.
TCGCCGTGCTCACCGAAGACGAACGCGAGCTGGGCGTATGCCTGGTCGACATCGGCGGGGGCACCACGGATCTGGCGGTGTTCACCGGCGGCGCCATCCGCCACACCGCCGTGATACCCATCGCCGGCGACCAGGTCACCAACGACATCGCGGTGTCGATGCGCACGCCGACGCAATACGCCGAGGACATCAAGGTCCGCTACGCCTGCGCGCTCAGCCAGCTCGCCAACCCCGACGAGACGATCGAGGTGCCGAGCGTCGGCGACCGGCCGCCGCGGCGGCTGGCGCGGCAGACGCTCGCCGAGATCGTCGAGCCGCGCTACGAGGAACTCTACAACCTGATCCGCGACGAGCTGCGGCGCTCGGGCTTTGAGGAAGCGATCGCGGCCGGGCTCGTGATCACCGGCGGCAGCGCCAAGATGGAAGGTGCCGTCGAGCTCGCCGAGGAGGTGTTCCACGTGCCGGTGCGGCTCGGCGTGCCGCACGGCGTGACCGGCCTCGCCGACGTCGTGCGCAATCCGATCCACGCCACCGGCGTGGGCCTGCTGCTGTACGCACGCGCCCAGACGCTGCCGGCCGGCGAGCACGGGCCGGTCGGCGTCACGGTGCAGAACGTATTTGAGCGCATGAAATCCTGGTTCAAGGGTTATTTCTGATTCACGACTGTTCAGGCTTCACTGGAAGGAGATGCATATGTTCGAACTGATGGATGCCTACAGCCAGAGCGCTGTGATCAAGGTGCTGGGCGTCGGCGGCGCCGGCTGCAATGCCGTCGACCACATGCTCCTGGCTGGCATCGAGGGCGTGGACTTCGTCTGCCTCAACACGGACGCGCAGGTACTGAAGAAGTCGAAGGTCAAGACGACGCTCCAGATCGGCACGAACATCACCAAGGGCCTCGGCGCGGGCGCCGATCCCGAGGTGGGTCGCCAGGCCGCGATGGAGGACCGTGACCGGGTCATCGAGCTGATCGAGGGCTGCGACATGTTGTTCATCACCGCCGGCATGGGCGGCGGCACGGGTACCGGCGCGGCGCCCGTGGTCGCGCAGGTCGCCAAGGAGCTCGGCATCCTCACGGTCGCCGTGGTCACCAAGCCGTTCACGATGGAGGGCCTCAAGCGCATGGGGATCGCCGAGCAGGGCATCGGCGAGCTCAGCAAGTTCGTCGATTCGCTGATCACGATCCCGAACCAGAAGCTGCTGTCGGTGCTCGGGCCGAAGACGCGCCTGCTGGATGCGTTCATGTCGGCGAACGGCGTGCTGCAGGGCGCGGTGCAGGGCATCGCCGAGCTGATCACCCGGCCGGGCCT
>JBIODO010000592.1:0-1849 GCA_044445225.1 Burkholderiales bacterium | reverse complement strand
GGCCAGCACTTCGCCGCGCTGTCCCGCCGCGATCACTGCAGCGCCGTCGGCATCGACCAGCCGCACCTCCGTGAAGAGCGCAGTGCGGCCGGCCGAGCCGATCTTCGCCAAGCCCCATTCCGAGGTGAGAAAGGTCACCAGCGGTGCGGTCTCGGTGAGCCCATAGCCCTGGTTGATGGGAATGCCGCGCTTGGCATACAGCTGCATCAGTGGCTCGGGCACGGGCGCGCCGCCGCAGATCACGAGCCGCAGACTGGCGAGGTCGGTGGTGGCGAATTCGGGCTGCTGGCTGACGAACAGCAGCATCGCCGGCACGGCGAAGATGCTGCTGACGCGGTAGGTCGCGATGTCCTGCAGGAAGCGCTGCGGGTCGAAGCTGCGGTGCAGCACGATGTGTCCGCCCTTCTGCCAAGTGACCAGCGTGGTCACGTTGAGCCCGCCGATGTGGAACAGAGGCGCGGCCACCAGCGACACGTCGTCTTCCAGGAAATCGATCGTCAGCAGCGCATTGGTGCTGTTCCACCACAGGTTGCCGTGCGTCAGCATGGCACCCTTTGGCCGCCCGGTGGTGCCGCTGGTGTACATGATCAGCGCGACGTCGTCTTCGGCAGCAGGCTCGCCGGCGGCCAGCGGCGCTGCCGCCTGCGCCACGGCGATCGCGGGCCAACCCTCGGCAGGGGCATCGGCCGACCAGAAGTGTTGGCAGCGCAGATCGGCACGCACGCCGTCGATCACCGGCCGGTGCGGTGCATCGACCACCAGCGTATGCATTTCGGCATCGTCGATGATGTAGCGCAACTCCGGGCCGCTGAGCCGAAAGTTCAACGGCACGAACACCGCGCCCAGCCTTGCAGCGGCGAACATCGTCTCGAAGAACGCCGGCTGGTTCAGGCCGAGAAAGCCCACCCGGTCACCGCGCGCCACGCCATGGTCGCGCAGCAGCGTGGCCAGGCGATCGATGCGTTGCTGCAACTCGGCGTAGGTCCAGGTGATTGCGTCGAAGGTCAGGGCCGCGCGTTGCGGTGTGCGCAAAGCGCGCTGGGCCATCCAATTGCCGAGTCCGATGTCGGGCGTCATGCGCGCCTCTCCCAGGTGGGTGCCTCGCCTTGCGAGGCGGCCGATGATTCTGTCTCACACATCGCAGGCAACGATCGCTGGTTCCGCGCTCAGCCTGCGCCCGTCGGCCCGCGTTCGCGAACCGCTGCGACCACCTTGCCCAGCCTCTCGCGCTGCCGATCATCGAGCGCGGTGCGTCCGAGCAGGGCCGCCAGCAATTGGTCTGGCGCGAGTGGGGCCGGCGCGGTGGACCGCCGGCTTTCCAGTGCCGCCTTCATCGCCCGCAGTTTCAGCTCACGGCGCGCCGCCTCGAAGTCGGGCGGCGAATCGAGCTGCAACGCGGCCTCCAACTGCAACAACAGGTCGTCTGCGGACGCGGCGACGGGCGAGCTGCCACCTTGCGCCGCCCGGATCAGCCCGGCACGCCGGGCCAGTTCCTGTTCCCAGGCCGCTGGCAGCACGGGCTGCTCCGCCCAGCGCTGCTCGAGCGTCGCCTGTGCCGGTACCCCCGCCGGCGTCTGTTCGAACTCCTCGCAGAGCGCCAGCTTGGCCAGCAGCGCGTCGCAGGTCGCGTGCCAGTCGTGCCGGGCACGGTCGACCAGGAATCGGCGCGCAGCCTCGCCGGCGCTTCGGAAGCGCGAATCGAGCGCGGCCGCATCGCCACGCGGCGCGGGCCCGGCTCGCTGCCACCGCGCGTCGACCTCGGCCAAGGTGCGCTTGATCTCGGCCGGCGGCGTCTCGGCGCCCAGCGCAGTGAGTCGTTCGATCAGCGCGGCTCGCTCGGCGCCATGGG
>JBIODO010000591.1:0-1858 GCA_044445225.1 Burkholderiales bacterium | reverse complement strand
GCCCTCTTCCTTGCGCAAGTCCGCGCGCGCGGACAAGGCCGTGAACGCGCTGCGCCGCAGGAGATCGGAGGTCGCGAACACCTGTGACGTCGCGCCCGCAGACAGCGCGAGCCGCGGCGCCGCAAGCAGGTTCGCAGTCTCGGCCCGCGCCAGCGTCGGGATCCTCGCGGTGATCGTGGTGAACCGGGTGAACACACCGTCGGCGCGCACGCGCGCATCGACTTCGCTGTCGATGGTGGCGGCGTCGCCGGCGAGCCGCAGCGTGGCGCTCGAAATCTCGGCCGTGTAGGGCAGCTGGCGCTTGCGCACATACCAGAACATGCCGCGGCCCTGCATGGCCGCGTTGAGCTGCGTGCGCGTGGCTTCGATGGCGTTCTGCCACGCTTGCGCCAGGAAATCCGGCGCGAGCGTCGTCAGCGTCGGCGGGCGGATCAGCAGCTCGGGCTGCGAAATGCGCAGCAGCGACTCGAACGGCGAGCGCTTCGCGATGAGGCCGGCGGACGCCGCCTTCACCGGCACCACCACGCTTTGCAGCGTGCGCTTGTGCGCCTCCAACTCCTGCCTCGTGACCGGCGCGACGATCAGGATGGACAGATGATCGAGGTCGGCGTCTGTTGCGCGCAGGTCGATCGCGGGAAGCGCCAGCGACTCCTGCACCAGCGCCGCCAGTTCGTCGCTCGGAATGAACGCGAACTCGCAGTCCACCAGCGGCGGAAAGTACGACTGCAGCAGGGTCAGTTGGCCCAACTGCGTCTCGAAGCGAAGCGTGGACGCCGGCATGGGCCCGACCGGGGGCAGCGTTTCGAACTGTCGCGCTGCGGCAAATCCCGCCTGCACCGTCGCGGTATCGACGTCGTCCATGTGGTCCTGGTGCTGCTTGAGCCAGGCTTCGAGCAAGGCGCGCGGACGCTGCGCGAGGCCGGCCGCGAGCGTCGACTCGGCGCCCACTTCACGCCGCACCATGTACACGTCCAGCCAGCGCAGTGCGCCGCCGTCCAGGCACAGCATCGCCAGCGGCAGCGCGTCCTGCAGCACGCCGGGACTCTGCCGGTCGAAGAAGACCTCGCGCGCGACACGCGAGCGCTTGGCGTTGGCGTTCTCGACGCCCGCCCGGTCGGGGTACGGAATCAGCGTGAGCGCGGTCGCTTCGATGATGTCGCCGTCGCGCACCGTGCGCTGGCCGTCCAGCGTGGTGGGGTAGGCCGCGGTCGGGTTGGCGCTGAACTCGATGGCGCGCAAGGCCAGCACGAACAGGCCGCTGCGGTTGATCGCGCTCGCCGACGGCAGCACCTTCACACCGAGCTGTGCATCGAGCTGCGCGGCTTGCGGCAACGACGACACGGCAATGGTCTGGCCCACGTCGATGTTGACGATGTCGCCGCTGGGTGTGATGCCGATGCCCGGATCGATGACGAGCGTCGGGCTGTTCGATGCCGCCTGCGTGCCGAGCCCGACCATCAGCCCGCGGATCACGCCTGCGCCGATCGCCTGCGCCAGATCGGATTGGCGCGAGCGGATGTAGTTCTGGTCGGCCGTCAGGTCGTCGGCCGTGAGAAAGCGGCCGTCGAAGTAGAACGGACGCCTGCGCCCGCTGTCGACGATGATCGCGCCGGCATCGAGTTGCGCCTGCAACTTCGCGTCGTCCTGCGCGCTCTGGACGGTGATTTCGTTTTTGGGGGCTGCCATCAGAATCTCCTTAGAACCCGTAACAAAAGCTATTTTGTTACGGCTGAAATAGGGGAGCACGAGGGGAAGTATCCCCTCGTATTGTTACGGACCCTCACAGCGCGCCGCGCCATGAATACGGGTTGAAGACGATCGGCCGCAGGCCGTTGTCGGCCATGTCGCGCCACTTCGG
>JBIODO010000590.1:0-1860 GCA_044445225.1 Burkholderiales bacterium | reverse complement strand
TGCTGCCGCAGCGCATCGCCGACGCGGCGATGCGTGCTCTGGGTGGCGCGGCGCTGGTGATCGACATCCAAGCGAGCAACGTCTTTTTGCGCGAGATACCGCAGGTGCGGATAAACCAGGAGTTCGCGACGACCTTGGTGCCGATGGCACAAGAGATGAACATCGACGTGATCTGGCTGCACGGGTCGCTGACGGTGTTGGAAGCGACCATCGCCCACAGCCTGAACAGCCGGGGCATTCCCTGCCTGGTGGTCGAGATGGGTGTCGGCATGCGCATCACGCCGGCCTTCACCGAGCAGTTGATGGTGGGCATCTTGCGGGCGTGGCGCTCGTTGGGGGTGCTGGCGGCCGACGTAGAGTTACCGGCGCCGACGCACACGCCGTTGATCGCGGATGATCGCAACGTGCACTACCTCAACGCCGCGACCTCGGGGCTGTTCGTTCCCGAGGTCGAGCACTGGATCTCGGTCACCCAGGGCCAGCGTCTCGGCAGCATCGTCGCCGCGCATCGTGGCGGAGTATTGTGCGACGTCCGCTCGCCGGTGAATGGCGTGTTGTTCACGTTGCGCGAGTATCCGATCGTGTACGAGGGCTCACTGATGGCCCGCATCATGGCGACGGAGGCGGGGGCATGAGCGCGCCGGCGTTGCTGCGCATGACCGCGCCCCTGCGCGAGGACTTCGACATCCCGTACCACGATCTCGGTCACCCCGAGCGCACGCCGAAACTCGCGCTGGTGGCTGGCCTCCATGGCGACGAGCTCAACGGGGTGTTCGTCCTGGCGCGCCTTGCCAACTTCCTGACGCGGGTCGCGGCCGGCTCGCACCCCGGTCAGACGCTGTGTGAACGGGTCATCATCATCCCGTGCGTCAACGTCCTCGGTCTCAACACGCGCAGCCGGCGCTGGCCGTTCGACGGCACGGACATCAATCGGATGTTCCCCGGCTACGATGCCGGCGAGACGACCCAGCGGATCGCGCATGCGGTGCTCGAGCTCACACGGCCAGCCCATTACCGCGTCGACATCCACAGCTCGAACCTCGACTTCGAAGAGCTGCCGCAGGTGCGGCTGTATGAGCCGAACGATCTGGAGCGCTCGACGGCGCGCCGATTCGGGCTGCCGGCGGTCATCGAACTGCGCATGAACACCGTGTTCACCAGCACCCTCGGGCACGCGTGGCGCGTCTGTGGCGGAGAGAACTTCGTCCTGCAAGCCGGGCGGGCCGGCGTGGTGCAGGCGGCGCACAGCGAGCGGCTGTTCCAGGCCTTGGTGGCCTTCCTGCAGCGCACCGAGATCCTGCGCGGCGCGCCGCTCTCCGATGCTGACGAGGACATCCATCACTTCGGTCCGCGACAGGCTGTGCCGCTGATCTCGACGGTCGCCGGGTTCTTCGTGTCGCGTGCGGAGGTGGGTCGTTGGATACAAGCCGGTGACGTGATCGGCTTGGTCTACGACGGCTTCGATGGCGCGCTGCGCCAAGAGATCCGCGCCCCCGTGCCGGGGCTCTTGAGCGGCATGCGGAGGCAGCCGTTGCTCTTTGAAGGCGACCTGATCGCGCGCATCCACAGCCGGCAGATCGTGCCCGACGGCATCGACACCCACCTGCAAGGCCAGGGGCAGTAATGACCCTTGCGCGGCGACTGCACAGCCGGCGTACGTAGCGTTACGTTCAGGGTCACTTTTTGCCTTGCGCCAGTTCGGTGGCACATGGCTGCGGGCTGTCAGTGCTCGGCCTGGTTCCGGGCTGCCCAGGCATGCGACTTGCGAAATGGACTCCGACGGGTGAGACTATAAGTGACGCCCCTATGACCACACTCGACTCACGCGACGCGACCCCCGCGGTGGCCATCGACCGCGAT
>JBIODO010000589.1:0-1879 GCA_044445225.1 Burkholderiales bacterium | reverse complement strand
GCGTTGATCGTGTTGTTGGGGCTGATCAAGGGCCTGAGCACCGCCACCAGGTTGTTCGGGTTCTCGTGGTTGAGCCTGAAGATCTGGGTCAGTACCTGGTCGCCGCGCGTGGCGGGCGGGCCTACTTCAACGGTGCCGGCCTGCAGCTTGGCGTCGGCTTCGGGCACCACCTTGAGCAGGCCGGCGACGTCGACCAGCGTGAACCCCAAGCCTCGCAGGGCCGCCAGGTAGTTGAGGTAGGCCTCGCGCACCGGAATCGGCTGCTCGCTGTAGACGGTAATGGTGCCTTTGACTCGCGGGTCGACGATGATCTGACGCTCGACCATCACCGCCATCGCGCGTGTCACCGCTTCGATGTCGGCGTTGACGAAGTTCACCGTCACCGGGGCACTGGAGCGCAGCGCGGCGCCTTGGCCAGCCGGCGGCGTAGCGGCACGCCGAGGCTGGGGGGCCGGCGGCAACGGGGTGGCCTGCGGCGTCGGTTGCGGCGGCACAGCTTGCGGTGCCGTCTGCTGCGGCGCCGCGCGTGTTGCCTGTGGCTGTTGCGCACGAATCGGCGCGACCGCCGAAGCCAGCAGTGCGGCCACCACGGCGCACGTCGCGGCGAGCCTGCGGCCGCGCCAGTGAGCGTGAGGTCGGCGTCGATCCATGGTCATCCGATTGAGATGGCCGACGTCGCACCTTGGCGCCGGCCGATGATGTTGAGCAGGTTATTCAATGCCGCTTCTTGGCCCTCGGCGGCGCTGGCCTCACCGCGAAACCGTACCCGGAAGCCAGTCCATTGTCCGCTGCCTGACAGGCGCAACCCGCCTTCGAGTGTTTCCAGATTCAACGTGGCCGGGTCGGTGCTGGTGGCGCCGCCGCGCACGCTGAAGCGGTAGCTGCCCAGCGTGTCGAGCGTCGACAGGCGCGACGACACGCCCAAGAGGTCGGCATTGATGCTGCCGATCATGCGCCAGCTGCCTTGCACCGACTCGAGCGTCATGCCATTGCTGGTGAGCAGCAGCGTGCCGCCGAGCTGCAGGGTGTTGAACGGCGTGCCCAGGCCCGCCAGCCACGCCGCAGGCCAGTGGCCGAGCGCCTGCGGGCGAGCCGGCAACAGCACCTGGTAGCGTCCGAAGCCGACCTTGAACTGGATGACCCATTCGCGGTCGAGGCAGCACGCTTGGTTCAGTGCCAGCTCGAAACCGTTGACGCGCGGCCGGATCTGCCAGCGCAGCCGGCCCGGCAACGCCGCGGCGTCGCGGCTGCCGGCGCCGCCAGTCAACAGCAGCTGCGCATCGCCGCTCCAGACGCTGCCTTTGGCATCGGCCAGCAGCAGCCGTTGATCGGTGGCGCGCGCCACCGCGCTGGCCAGCCAGCTTGCCGGTGCGAACACCACCACGCCCACCAGCGTGCCGATCACCGCACCCCACAGCGCCCAGCGGGTCGATGCGTTGCGCGCACGCTGCCAGGCCAGCTCGGCCAGCGTCGAATTCTGAAACGCACTCGCACCCATGCGCGACAGGCGGCCCGCCCGCGAGCGCCGCGTCAACCAGCCGGGCCAGCGCAACTCCATTCAGCTGGCCCCGACGTTGAACACCAAGGTGCCGCTGTATCCCGTCGGCGTGCGGTTCAACTGCGCCTCGACGGGGCGCGCCCGCGCTGCGCTGCGCACCTCGACCAGCAGCGCGCGCAGTTGCTCGGGGCTGACGCCCACCAGCGTGAGCAGCGCGCGATCAGCCTGCAGGCTCAGGCGCACCTTGTCGCCGTGGCGCTCGGCCGCCGCCTTGATGGCCAGGCCCGCCTGCGCGGCGGCCACCGGCGTCATGTTGCGCAGTTCGCGCACCTCGGCGGCCATGCCGCGCATCTGCTGCAGCTGCGACTCCAGTGACTCGAG
>JBIODO010000588.1:0-1884 GCA_044445225.1 Burkholderiales bacterium | reverse complement strand
TTCGTACACCTCCAGGAGCTCGCTGAGGTCCAGCTGGTCCACGACATCCAACACGAACAGCGCCAAGTGGCCTTCCGGCAACCACTGACGCATGTCGGGCGGCAACAACAGGCGCTGGTCCAGATTGTACGTGCGGAAGGTCTTCCCCATCCACCTCACCTCCACTCCGCCGCTACTTTACACGACTCGTTCAACCTGACTAATGACCGCTGCTCGGGTTTTTCTCCGACAGGCTCCTAGCCATAAGCCATATGCTATAAGCCTCATCATGCATCCACGACTCGTCGGAACGGCGGTGCTCGCAGTGGCCCTGGCGGCTCTGCCGGCTGCGGCGGACGAGGCGCCGGCCCGGCGCACGCTCGCAGTGAGCGGTGAGGGCGAGGTGAAAGTCCCGCCCGACCTGGCGGTGGTCTCCTTCGCCGTCGAGACCGCGGCGCCGACGGCCGGCGCGGCGGTGGCGGACAACGCGCGCAAGAGCAGCGCCCTCGCCGACGCCCTCAAGCAGCAGCTCGGCGCCAACGGCAAGGTATCGACGACGCGGTACTCACTCGATCCGGTCTACGAGCAGCGCGAGCGCGGCAGCACGCCCGCCCCGCCGCGCATCACCGGCTACGTGGCGCGCAACCAGGTGCGCGCCGAAAGCCACGCGATCGACGCGGTCGGCACGCTGATCGACGCTGCCACCAAGGCCGGCGCCAACCGGATCGACGGGCTCGACTTCACCCTCGAGCAACGCGCGCAGGCTCAACGCGACGCGCTGCAGCGCGCCGGCGAGGTCGCGCGCCGCCAAGCCGAAGGAGCCGCCGCGGCCTTGGGTGTCACGCTCGGCAAGGTCCTGTCCGCCGTCACCGGATCCGCACCGATCGTCATCCCGCGCTCGTACGCGCGCCTCGGCATGGCGATGGCGGAGCAGAGCCCGCCGACCCCGGTGGAAGCCGGCGACGTGACCGTCAGCGCCACCCTGCAGGTCACGTACGAGATCGAATAGTGTCGAAACGCGTATCGCATATCGCCTATCGCTTATCGTTTCCGGACTATACGCCATGAGCCATGGGCTATGCGCATCGGGCTGCTGACGATAGGCGATAGGCGATAAGCGATACGCGTCTTACCCGCACGCACTGAGCGCGCGCGCGATCTCGACCCGTGTCGCCGCGCGCAAGGCGTCGACCGCGTCGACGCCGGCCGCGGGCGTCTCGATCGGTCGGCAGAACAGTACCTCGATCTCGTTCCCCGGCTGCAGGCGCCACCAGGGGCGTTTTGCCAGGGCGGCGAAGCTGCCGCGGATGGCAGTGGGCAGCACCGGCAAGCGGTTGCCCACCGCAAAGTGGAAGGCGCCCTTCTTGAACTCCTGCAGCTCGCCGGTCAGCGTGCGGGTGCCCTCGACAAAGAAGATGACCTGCCCGCGGATGTTGCGCAGCGCCGCTTCGGCGATGCTGCGCAGGGCACCACCATGGTCGGCACGGTCGATGATGATCTGGCCGGCCGGCCGCAGCGTCCAGCCGAAGAACGGCCAGCGCACCAGCTCGCGCTTGGCGACGAAGCGGAAGGGCGGCGGCAGCACGCGAATCAGGGCAAAGATGTCGAACAGGCTGGCGTGGTTGGCGCAGATGACGTGGGTACGCGACCAGTCGACCGGAATGAGCTCGTGCACGCGCAGGCGGATCCCGGTGAGCGCCAGCAAGACGCGGGTCCAGACGTTCTGCGCCACCCAGCCGGCAAAGTGTGCGTTGGCCTCGATGACGCGGTCGTAGACGTCGGAACGCCCGAGGCGCGCGCGCAGCAGCCCGTACCAGTAACGTGGGTAGAGGACGACCACCAGGGTGGTGCCGACCACCGCGGTCCAGGCGGCGCAGAGCGAAATGCGCAGGCAGTTGAATGCGA
>JBIODO010000587.1:0-1905 GCA_044445225.1 Burkholderiales bacterium | reverse complement strand
GTTCAGCAGCAGGCTTGCGCCCGGGTTCGCGTCCTGGCCGAAGCGCACGTTCTCCGGCGTGTGGAAGTTGGTGAAGTGCGTCGTGAAGGCGTTGACGAACAGGATCTTCTCGCCGGTTTCCGGATGCGTGCGCACGACCGGATGCTCGGCATCGGGGAACTGTGCCTTCAGCGCGAGGCGCTTTTCGATCGGCATCGCCGCGCCGAAGCTCGCTTCGATGCTGTGGCGCGCGCGCAGTCCGGCGATCCGGGTCTTGATGGGCTCGGGCAGCCGCTCGTAGGCCAGCGCCATGTTGGCCCACATCGTGTCGCCGCCGACCGGCGGGCATTCGACGCAGCGCAGCACGCAGCCGAACGGCGGCTTCTCGCGCCAGGTGGCGTCGGTGTGCCAGGCGTTCTCGTAGCGGTCGTTGGGCGTGTCGGGCGACTTGTAGATGCGGACCAGGCCGGGGTTCTCCGGGTCGCTGCCGGCCACCGGATGGTCTTCCAGCTCGCCGAAGTGGCGCGCGAAGGCGACGTGCTCGGCGCGGGTGATGTCCTGGTCGCGGAAGAACAGCACGCGGTGCTTGAGCAGCAGCGAGCGAATCTCGGCGACCATCGCGGTGTCGCGCGAGGCGACGCCGAGGTCGACGTTGCTGAGGAGCGCACCGATGCTGCAAGTCAGCGGCTCGACCTTGATCGAGTCGGCGAGGGCGCCGGCGCGCGCGATGGCAGGTGATGCGAGGACGCTGGTGGCCATGGCGGAGGGTCTCCTTGGGTGCGAGGCTGTCGATGGGCGAACTTCGATGCGGCGAAGGTTATTGCCGCGACGCGTCCGCCGGCCCCCCTTTGGAGAGGGGGGTGGCCCCCTCCGCGGCTAGTCGCTTTCGAGCAGGCCGAGGATGCGGGCCCGCGACACCAGCTGTTTGCGCGTGCCGGCGTCGAGCTTGGCGAACAGGTTCTTCATGTGCCACTTGATCGTCGCCTCGCCGACCTGCATGGCCAGCCCGATCTCCTTGTTCGAGAGGTTGCGTGCCAGCAGCTCCAGCACCTCGCGCTCCTTGGGCGTGAGCGCCATGCTGGGGGTGGAGCGCAACCGGTGGGCCTCGGGTGCCGGCTGCGGCGCACCCATCGGCGCCGCCAGCGGGCCCGGCAGCCCCGGCCCGCCGACGGACCGGTCGCGAAGCGCCTGGCGCGCCCAGTCGCCGAGTGCCGGGTGGGCGTCATCGAAGACCCGCTGCAGGCCGTAGGCCTGCGCCAGGTCGGCCGCCTCGCGCAACAGGCCGAGCGACTTCTCCCCGCAGCGGTCGAGCGCGAAGGCGCGCAGGCCCAGCATCTCGATGTGCAGCCGCCCGTGCTTGAACTGCTGCGCGAGGGCGCCGGCGCGCTGCAGCGGCTCGATGGCGCGGCGCCAGTCCTGGGCTGCGATGGCGGCGTAGGCGAACGCCACTTCGCGCAGCACGTCGACACTGCGCCGCCAGAGCCGGCCCTGCGGAGCGTTCGGATCGCGCAGCAGCGCGTCGATCTGCGCTGACAGGTCGCGGCAGGTCTCGGGGCGAAAGCGCCGCGCATGCAGCCGCACCTGGTCGGCCAGGCTGGCGACGCACAGCCGCGGCAGCCGCCGGGCCACGCCCACGGCGTGCATGGCGCCGAGCAGTTCGAGAGCGCGATGCTCGAGGCCTTCGGCCGCCGCCGCGCGCGCCATCGTCCGGTAGCCGAGCAGCACGGCCTCCGCCAGGCCGCTGCGCTCCAGCACGTCCAGCCGATTGGCCAGCAAGGTGGCCGCTTCGACGGGCCGGTCGCGCTCCCACACGGCGGCAGCCAGCAGCGCCGCCAGCATCGTGGCAAACGGATTGCGTCGACCCAGATCGCTCTCGGCAAGCGCCAGTGCCGGCCGCAGCAGCTTTTCGGCCAGCAGCACCTGTCC
>JBIODO010000586.1:0-1912 GCA_044445225.1 Burkholderiales bacterium | reverse complement strand
GTGGCGACCAGGATCGGCAGTGCGCCCGCCTTGAACTCGCGCAGTACACGCAGGCGCACGCGCTGGTGCAGGTCGCCGGTCAGCGCGCCGGCGTGGTAGCCGTTGTCCGCCAGGCGCTGCATCAGCCACTCGGCCTCGCGCTTCGTATTGACGAACATCAGCGTGCGTTCCGGCCGCTCGCGCTGCAACAGACCGAGCAGCAGCGGCAGCTTCTCGTGCCGGCCGACGTGGTAGAGCACGTGCTCTACGTTTTCGGCGGTGATCCGCTCGGGCTCGACGGCAACCTTGGTCGGGTCGTTCATGTGCTCGTAGGCGAGCTCCATCACGTCCCAGTTCAGCGTCGCCGAGAAGAGCATCGACTGGCGCTGATCGTAGGGCGGCAGGCGGCGCAGGAGAAAGCGCAGATCGGCGATGAAGCCCATGTCGAACATGCGGTCGGCCTCGTCGATGACCAGCACCTCGACGTGGCGCAGCGTGTAGACCCGCTGCTTGAAGTAGTCGATCAGGCGGCCCGGCGTGCCAATCAGCACGTCGATCCCATCGCGCAGCAGCTCACGCTGCTTGGCGTAGTCGACGCCGCCGTAGACGGCGTGGAAGCTCAGTCCGGTGAACTCGCCGAGCCCCTGTGCGTCCTGCAGGATCTGCACGACCAGCTCACGCGTCGGCGCCACGATCAGCACGCGCGGGCCCGGCTGGCCGCCGGGATGCTTCAGGAGCCGCACGAAGGCGGCGATGAGAAAGGCGGCGGTCTTGCCGGTGCCGGTCTGTGCCTGTCCGGCGACGTCCTTGCCCGCCAGTGCGATCGGCAGCGCCTTCTCCTGAATCGGCGTGCAGACGGTGAAGCCCACGGCGTCGATGCCGCGCATCACCGGTTCCGGAATCGGCAGCGAGCGAAAGTCCACGGTCTCCTTCGGGACGCGCCACGGGCAGCGCATCGAGCCCGCCGCACCGTAGCGGGCGCGGCGTCGTTCCTCAAGCGCCGCGGCGCGCTTATCGCCTTTCGCCTATCGCTTATCGTCGGAGGGATCCAATCGCGGTGGGACGCGCGATTCAATAGGCGACACCAGTCCTCTTGGGGCGGAGGGGACGATAGGCGATACGCGATAGGCGACAAGCGCGACTATCGCACCGCGCGCATGGCGGAGAGCATTTGGCTCGGTCCGACGTACCCGACCATCCGTTGGGTCTCGTCACCGCGGGGTGAGAACAGGATCACGGTCGGGACGCCCCGGACCTCGTATTTCGCGACCAGCTCGCTGGTGGACTCGTTGTCCTGCGTGATGTCGGCCTTGACCATGTGAAAGCGGTTCGCCTCGCGCACCACCTCGGGATGCAGGTATGTCGTGTGGTCCATCTCGCGACACGGGATGCACCACTCGGCCGCGAAGTCGAGCAGCAACGGTTTCTCACCATCCGCAGCGTGCTCCGGATTCGACCACTGTTCGTAAGGCTCCCAGGCGATCGCCTGGGTGATCGAAACGGGTTGAGCGAGCCAGACCGCAACGGCCACCATGCCGATGCCGACCGCCGCCTTGATGAGTCGGAAGGACCGCACGGCGCGTCCGGCGCGCTCAACGAAGCCGAGATAGAGACCCGATACACCGATGACTGCCGGGAGAACCCACGGCTTGATCGGCCCCGACAGCAGTGTGGAAACGTAGTACGCCGCCAGGCTCAGCAGGATGCAGCCGAACAGACGCTCGGTCCACAGCAGCCACTCGCCGGATCGCGGCAGGCGCCGGATCGAGCCGGCTGCCATCGCCAGCGCCAGGTACGGCAGCCCCATGCCGAGGGCGAGCACGAAGAAGAGCAGGAAGCCGAGCCCCGCATCCTGCCGGCTGCCGACGAAGATGAGCAAGCCGACGACGATCGGGCCGACGCACGGCGCCGCAACGATGCCCATCGTCAAGCC
>JBIODO010000585.1:0-1932 GCA_044445225.1 Burkholderiales bacterium | reverse complement strand
TCGCTGTACCGCAACCTGGTGCACGAGAACGGCCTGGCCCCGCAGATCGCGCGCCACGGCGTGCGACTGTGTGTGTCGGCCGGCGAGGCCTTGCCGTCGCAGTTGCGCGAACAATGGCAGCAGCAGACTGGGCTGTCGATCATCGACGGCTATGGCGCGTCGGAGACGCTGGTGCTGGTGATGCTGGCGCACGACGGCAAGCAGGGGTTCAGGCCGTCGCCGGGCGTGGACATTCAGGCGCTCGACGAGGTGCCGCTCGGCGTGCCGACGCGGCTCAAGATCCGCGTGCCGACGCTGGCGTTGGGCTACCTCGATCGCCCGTTCGCGCAAGGCGAGGCGTTTCGCGACGGCGCGTTCTGTCCGGCCGATCTCTGGCTGCGCGACGCAGCAGGCGGCTGGCACTTTGCCGGGCGCGAGGACTCTCTGGTCAAGATCCACGGTCGCTGGGTCAACCTGATCGAGTTGGCCGAGCAATTGGCCTCGCATGCGCGGTGCGTGCTCGAGGGTGCGGCTGTGTGCGTGCCCGACGGCGACGGTGTCGACTCGGTCGCCTATTTCTACGTGACTGCCGACGAAGCCCGTGCGCAAGAAGCCTTGCAGGCCCATGCGCAGACGCTGCCGCACTACCGGCGGCCGCGCTGGCTGCACGCCATTGCAAGCCTGCCGCGCGGGCCCACCGGCAAGCTGCTGCGGCGCAAGCTGCAAGAACTGCATCGCACGCTGGGCTGACGCCATGGACGTGATCACCCCACCGCTGGTCAGCACGGAACGCATCGGCGATGCGCTGGTGGTCACGCTCGCGCGCGCGCCGGTCAACGCGATCAACGATGACCTGCTCGAGCAGCTCGATGCGGTGCTCGACGAGGCGGAGTCCGACGAGCGGATCGCGGTGCTGCATCTGCGCAGTGCGCTGAAGGTGTTTTGCGGCGGTGCCGATTTGGCGTTGATCCGCTCGTGCATGGCCACACCGCAGGGCCGCAACGAGATGGTGGCCACCGTGCAGCGCATGCAACGCGTGTTCGCGCGCCTCGAAAACGTCGGCTGCGTGACGATCGCCGAGCTCGGCGGCGCCACCGTGGGCGGTGGCTTCGAACTGGCACTCGCCTGTGACTGGCGCATCGCCGCGCACGAGGCGCGCATTGGCTTGCCCGAAGCGGGGCTCGGTCTGCTGGCGGCCGGCGGCGGCACGCAGCGGCTCACGCACCTCGTGGGACCCGGCACCGCACGCCGCTTGATCCTCGGCGCCGAAACGGTGGATGGCCGCGAGGCCGAGCGGCTGGGCCTGGTGCAGTGGGCCGTGCCGCGTGCGCAGCTGGCCGATGCTGCGCGCGCACTCGCGCAGCGCTGCGCCGCCATCCCGCGGGTGGCGCATGCCGAGAACAAACACTGCATCGCACTGGCCAGCGCGCCGCACGGCGATGGCTTTGCTGCCGAGATCGCCGCCACGCGGCGCTTGTACGAACACCCCGAAACCCGGCGCCGCGTGTCGGCCTTTCTCGACAAGAGCGCCGTCAACCCGAAGGAGAAGTCATGAATCTGGACAACAAAGTCGCCGTCGTCACCGGCGCAGCCTCAGGCATCGGCGCGGCCGTGGCGCAGAAACTCGCCGCCGCTGGCGCGATGGTGGTGGTCGCCGATGTGCAAACCGACAAGGGCGAGACGCGTGCGGCCACGCTGCGCGACGCCAGGTTGAAAGCTCGTTTCGTGCGCGTGGACATGACCGACGCGGCATCGATCGCCACGTTTGCCGACACCGTGCAATCGCAGTTCGGCACGCCCGACGTGCTGGTTAACGGTGCCGGCTGGGGCACCACGCATCCGTTCTGGGAGGGCACGCCCGAGCTGTGGGATCGCATCATCGGCTTGAACTTCATCGGCCCGATGCGGTTGACCAAGGCGTTCCTGCCGCAGATGATTCAGCGTGCCAGCGGC
>JBIODO010000584.1:0-1941 GCA_044445225.1 Burkholderiales bacterium | reverse complement strand
GTGAAGAACGGCAAGATCTACCTGATTCCGGCCAGCGAGAACACCGCGGGCCACGGCACCACGGCGCAGGCGCGTTTCTACATCGAGCCATTGCGCCAACTGATGCAAACGGCGCCCAAACGGGCGATGTAGCGGCAGCGGCGGTACCGGTCAGAACAAGAAGTACCGCTGCGCCATCGGCAGCACCTGGGCCGGCTCGCAGGTGAGCAGCTGGCCGTCGGCGCGCACGCTGTAGGTGTGCGGGTCGATTTCCATCTTGGGTGCGTAGGCGTTATGCACCATCTGTTGCTTGGTGACGGTGCGGCAGCCCTTCACCGCCGCGAGCTGCTTGCGCACGGCGTAGCCTTCGGCCACGCCTTGCTGCAGCGACGCCTGGCTGACGAAGCTCAGGCACGTGCGTCCGATCGCGCCGCCGAACGAGCCGAACATCGGCCGCATGTGCACAGGCTGCGGCGTTGGAATGCTGGCATTGGGGTCGCCCATCGCGGCGGCGGCGATGAAGCCGCCTTTCAGGATCAAGCTCGGCTTGACGCCGAAGAAGGCGGGCTTCCACAACACCAGATCGGCCCACTTGCCGACTTCGATCGAGCCCACCTCGTGCGCGATGCCGTTGGCCAGCGCCGGGTTGATCGTGTACTTGGCGATGTAGCGCTTGACGCGCGAGTTGTCGTGGCGTGACGGGTCGCCTTGCAGCGAACCGCGCTGCAGCTTCATCTTGTGCGCGGTCTGCCAGGTGCGGATGATCACCTCGCCGACGCGCCCCATCGCCTGGCTGTCGCTGCTCATCATGCTGATGGCGCCCAGGTCGTGCAGCACGTCTTCGGCGGCGATGGTTTCGCGGCGGATGCGGCTCTCGGCGAACGCCAGGTCTTCGGCGATGCCGGAGTCGAGGTGGTGGCACACCATCAGCATGTCGAGGTGCTCGTCCACCGTGTTGACGGTGTAGGGCATCGTCGGGTTGGTCGAGCTCGGCAGGAAGTTCGATTCGCCGACTACACGCAGGATGTCGGGCGCGTGGCCGCCGCCGGCGCCCTCGGTGTGGAACGCGCACAGCGAGCGGCCCTTGGTCGCCGCGATGGTGTCCTCGACGAAGCCGCTCTCGTTCAACGTGTCGCTGTGGATCGACACCTGGGTGTCGGTGGCCTCGGCCACGCTCAGGCAGCAGTCGATCACCGACGGCGTGGTGCCCCAGTCTTCGTGCAGCTTCAGGCCGATCGCGCCGGCGTCGATCTGCTGGCGCAGCGCCTCGGGCCGGCTGGCGTTGCCCTTGCCGAGGAAGCCGAGGTTCATCGCAAAGCCGTCGGCCGCTTGCAGCATCAGGCGGATGTGCTCGGGGCCAGGCGTGCAGGTGGTGGCGAAGGTGCCGGTGGCCGGCCCCGTGCCGCCGCCGAGCATCGTGGTGACGCCCGATGCGAGCGCCTCGTCGATCTGCTGCGGACAGATGAAGTGGATGTGGCTGTCGATGCCGCCGGCGGTGACGATCATCCCCTCTCCGGCGATGATCTCGGTGCCCGGGCCGATCACGATGTCGACCCCGTTCATCACGTCGGGGTTGCCGGCCTTGCCGATGGCTGCGATGCGCGAGCGCTTGATGCCGATGTCGGCCTTCACGATGCCCCAGTGGTCGACGATCAGCGCGTTGGTGATCACGCAGTCGGCCGCCTCGTAAGGGTTGGGCCCATTGACCGCCTGGCCCTGGCCCATGCCGTCGCGGATGGTCTTGCCGCCGCCGAACTTCACCTCTTCGCCGTAGCCGCCGGCACGCAGTGTGTGATCGTGCTCGACCTCGATCACGAGGTCGGTGTCGGCCAGGCGAACGCGGTCGCCCACAGTGGGGCCGAACATCTCGGCATAGGCGCGTCGTGCGAGGGTCACCATGCTCAGAGTCTTCCTTGCACGAGGCCGCGAAAGCCGACCACCACGCGCGCGCCCGAGTAGTCC
>JBIODO010000583.1:0-1954 GCA_044445225.1 Burkholderiales bacterium | reverse complement strand
GTGCTGGTGGACGACCAGCCGCGGCTGGCCTGCATCACGCTGGCGGCTGCGGTCGAGGGCCGTGCGATCGAGACCATCGAAGGCCTCGTGCAATCGGGTCGCATGAGCGCGCTGCAGCAGGCCTTCCACGAAAAGCTCGGCGCGCAGTGCGGCTTCTGCACGCCCGGCATGGTGATGGCCGCCGAGGCGCTGCTGCGGCGCGAGCCCATCCCGAGCGAAACACAGATCCGCGAGGCGCTGTCGGGCAACCTGTGCCGTTGCACCGGCTACGTGAAGATCGTCGAGTCGGTGCAGGCTGCTGCGCTCGCGTTGGCAGGGATGCACGCATGAAGCACGAGCAAGCTGCACCGGTGCGCGCTCCGGCGCCGGCCACGCATTCGATCGGCGAGCGCACGCCGCTGGTCGACGGCATCGAAAAGGTCACCGGCCGCGCACGCTACACGGCCGATCTGCCGCTCGGCCCCACGCTGGTTGGCCGCATCGGCCGCAGCGCGGTGGCGCACGGCGTGATCCGCCGCATCGATGCCACGCGCGCGCTCGCGCTGCCCGGCGTGCGTGCGGTGATCACCGGCGCCGACTTCGCGGCGCCCTATGGCGTGATCCCGATCGCGCAGAACGAGTGGCCGCTGGCGCGCGACAAGGTGCGCTACCGCGGCGAGCCCCTGTTCGCAGTGGCGGCTGACGACGAGGCCAGTGCGCAGGCCGCGCTGGCCGCTGTCGAGATTCATGTCGATCCGCTGCCGGCGTATTTCACCGCCGCCGACGCGCGCGCCGAGGGCGCGGTGCCGTTGCACGACAACAAGCCCGGCAACATCGAGCGCCGCGTCGAACAGGACTTCGGCGACGTCGATGCCGGCTTCGCGGCCGCCGACCTGGTGCTCGAGCGGCGCTTCGACTGCGCCGAGGTCGCGCACGGCCAGATCGAGCTCAACAGCACCGTGGCGGTGTGGGAGCCCGAGCGCGAGCGGTTGACGGTGCACTCGGTGACGCAGGTGCCGTACTACCTGCATCTCACGCTGGCGCAGACGCTCGGCCTGGATGCGTCGCAGATCCGCGTCATCAAGCCCTTTGTCGGCGGCGGCTTCGGCCACCGCGTGGAGCCGTTGAACTTCGAGATGGTGTGCGCGGCGCTGGCGCGCGCCGCCGGGGGCGCCGTGAGCCTGCATCTCACGCGCGAGGAAGGTTTTCTCACGCACCGTGGCCGCCCCGCCAGCCAGACGCGGCTGAAGATCGGGTTGAAGAAGAACGGTGAGATCACCGCCGTCGAGGCCGAGGTGGTGCAGCGCGGCGGTGCCTATGGCGGCTATGGGTTGGTGACGATCCTCTATGCCGGTGCGCTGCTGCATGCGCTGTACCGCGTCGGTGCGGTGCGCTACCGCGGCGATCGGGTATACACCAACCTGCCGCCGTGCGGCGCGATGCGCGGCCACGGCGCGGTCAACGTGCGCTTCGCCTTCGAGTCGCTGCTCGACGAGATGGCGGCGCAGCTGAAGCTCGACCCATTCGCGCTGCGGCGCGCCAACCTGCTTGCGCCGCCGACCCGCACGCTCAACGACCTGCAGGTCAACTCCTACGGCCTGCCGCAATGCCTCGACGCCGTGGAAGCCGCGTCGGGCTGGCGTGCCAGGCGCGGCCAGCTCGGCAAGGGCAGGGGGCTGGGCATGGCGTGCTCGCACTACGTGTCGGGCTCGGCCAAGCCGGTGCACTGGAGCGGCGAGCCGCATGCGGTGGTCAACCTGAAGCTCGACTTCGACAACGGCATCACCATCCTCACCGGCGCCTCCGACATCGGCCAGGGTTCGACCACGCTGCTGACGCAGGTGGTGGCCGAGGTGCTGCTGCTGCCGATGACGCGCATCCGCGTGGTGGCCACCGACAGCGCGCTGACACCCAAGGACAACGGCTCGTATTCGTCGCGCGTGTCGTTCATGGTCGGCAACGCCGCGTTGCGCGC
>JBIODO010000582.1:0-1955 GCA_044445225.1 Burkholderiales bacterium | reverse complement strand
GAGATGGCCACCGCGCGCTACGAAGGCGGCGCATCGGGCTACCTCGACGTCATCACGGCCCAGCAGGCGTTGCTCAACGGCGCGCGCCAGGTCGCGCAACTCGACGGCCAGCGCATGCTGACCTCGGTGTTCCTCGTCAAGGCGCTTGGCGGAGATTGGCAGCGCGAGCTGCCGGCCAACGCAAGCCGCAGCGGCGAATAGCGCCGCCGACCCGCCGGCGCGATAGGCACGGCGCGACATATCGCGCACGGAAGATGCACTCGCTACATTGGCCTTCGTCGCGGCCTGGCTTCGATCTGCCCAGCCGCCCGTCCAACCCCAATCAAAGGCCAATCACATGCTCATCGTTCGCATGCCGGCCGCTGCACGCTGGGTGGCGGCAGCCGTCCTCTCGTTGTGCGCCTTGCCTGCTTTCGCACAGACCGCGCCCTGCGCGCCCGACGCCCCGAAGGTCATCATCTACCACGCCGGTAGCCTGACGGCCGCCTTCTCGCAGGTGGAAGCGCTGTTCACCCAGCAGACCGGCATCTGCGTGGTCGACGTGGCGGCGGGCAGCGTCGACGCCGCGCGGCGCGTCACGGCGGGCAAGGAGCCCTGCGACATCTACGCCAGCGCGGACGACAAGGACATCGACGTGCTGCTCAAGCCGGCAGGCTTTGCCGACTTCAACATCGTGTTCGCGCGCGGTGCGATGGTGCTGGCCTACAGCACCAGCAGCCGGGGCGCGGCGACCATCGCAGGGCCTGGGGTGTTCAGCCCGCCGACGCAGATTCCGCAAACGGCCGCTGACTGGGCCACGCAGTTGACGCAACCCGGCGTGCTGATCGGTGGCTCCAATCCTTTCCTCGACCCCAGCGGCTACCGCTCGGACATGATCTTCCAGCTCGCCGAGCAGCAGTACCGCGTGCCCAGCCTGTACAACACGCTGCTCGGCCACTACACGCTGACCCGAACCAGCGACGTGCTGGGCACGAACTTCGACTACCAGTTCACCTATGAGCACAGCGCGCTGGCAGCCTACAACCGCGCGCCGGCGACCTATCGCTACCTGCATCTGCCCGACGAAATCGGCCTGTCGAACTCAGACCTCAATTGGCACTACGACAACGCCGCCGTCGTGATGCCCGGGCTGCACACGGCGCGCAGCCCGAGCGTGGTGCGCGTGCCCGGCTCGCGCGTCGAGTGGGGGCTGACGATCCTGAAGAGCGCGCCCAACCCGGGCAACGCGATCAAGTTCCTGCAGACGCTGTTCGGAAGTCAGGGCGTGGCACTGCAGGCGGCGGTTGGCCCCGAGCCGATCAACCCGCCGCGAGTGAGCTTCGAGGACTGGCACGACGTCCCTGCGGTGCTGCGCCCTTACGTGCGGCCCGAGCACCGCGGGCATTGAGGCGCGCCGCTGCGGTCGCTCAGATGCCGAGCTGCCGTGCCGCCAGGTCTTTCATGATCTCCTCGGAGCCGCCGCCGATCATCATCACCTTGGCCTCGCGGTACAGCCGCTCGCTCTTGGTGCCGCGCATGAAACCCATGCCGCCCATGATCTGCACCGACTGATCGGCGCAGAACTGCATGGCCTGCGTGGCCAGCACTTTGGCCATGCAGGTGCGCGCCACCAGATCGGCGCGTTCGCCCAGCGCGTGTTCGACGCGGTAGGAGAGGTCGTACACCACGGCGCGCGCCGCCTCGACACGCGCCACCATGTCCACCAGCTTGTGGCGGATCACCTGACGATGCGCCAGCGGTTCACCGAAGGTCTTGCGTTCGCGCGCCCACGCCAGCGCCTCTTCCGCGCACGCCTGGCCGTAGCTACAGGCCATCGCAGCCATCATCAGCCGCTCGCTGTTGAAGTTGTGCATGATGGCCTTGAAGCCCTCGCCCTCGGCGCCCACGCGGTTGGCCACCGGCACGCGGCAGCCATCGAAGTGCAGATGCGCGGTGTCGCTGCTCCACCAGCCCAT
>JBIODO010000581.1:0-1971 GCA_044445225.1 Burkholderiales bacterium | reverse complement strand
TCGCGGCACCGCCGGCTGGCGCTGATCTCGTTGATGGACCACACGCCGGGCCAGCGCCAGTGGCGCGACCTCGACCATGCGCGGGTGTTCTACACCGCGCGCAAAGGCTGGACCGATGCGCAGTTCGACGAGCAGGTGCGCTTGGCGCCGCAGCGCCAGGCCCTGTACGCACGCCCCAACATGGCCTGGTTCGTCGACTTCGCACACACGCACGGCGTGGCGCTGGCCAGCCACGACGACACCACGGTCGGGCAGGTGGACGACGCGGTCGAGCTGGGTGCGCGCATGAGCGAGTTCCCCACCACCATCGAAGCGGCGCAACGCGCGCGCGATCGCGGCCTGGCCACAGTGGCCGGCGCGCCCAACGTGGTGCGCGGTGGCTCGCACTCCGGCAACGTGAACGCCACCGACCTCGCGCGCCGTCGCCTGCTCAACGGCCTGTCGAGCGACTACGTGCCGGGCAGCCTGCTGCAGGCAGCCTGGCTGTTGATGCACGACGAAGGATTCACGCCCTCGGAGGCGATCGAGCTTGTCACCAGCGGCCCGGCGCGCGCGGCTGGCCTGCTGGACCGGGGCGTGATCGCCGCCGGGCAGCGGGCCGACCTGGTGCGTGTCAGCGAGGTGCGTGGCACACCGGTGGTGCGCGAGGTGTGGCGCGGGCAGCGGCGCGTGGCATGACGCCGCGCCGCGCGTTGTCATCGATTGGTCACGCGACCCCCTGAGGATCGCCGGATTTCGGGGTTCATTGCCATGGCTGCCGAGTTTTCACCCGAGGTGCACGCGGCGCTGATGCGCCGCATCGAGCACGACCTGATCGACGGCCTCGACGAAGAGATCGAACTCGAACTCGAAGACCGCTCGATCGATCCGTTCACCGAGCAATCCGACAGCGACCGCCTCGCGCGCAGCAACTACTTCAAGAATCTGCTTCGGCTGCAGGGCGAGCTGGTCAAGCTGCAAGACTGGGTGGCAGAGACCCGGCACAAGGTGGTGATCGTGTTCGAGGGGCGCGACGCAGCCGGCAAGGGCGGCGTCATCAAGCGCATCACGCAGCGCCTGAACCCGCGGGTGTGCCGCACGGTGGCGCTGCCGGCACCCAACGACAGAGAGCGCACGCAGTGGTATTTCCAGCGCTACGTGCCGCACCTGCCGGCCGCCGGCGAGATCGTGTTGTTTGACCGCAGCTGGTACAACCGCGCCGGCGTCGAGCGGGTGATGGGCTTCTGCGACGAAGACGATGTAGAAGAGTTCTTTCGCTCGGTGCCCGAGTTCGAGCGCATGCTGGTGCGCTCGGGCATCCAGGTCATCAAATACTGGTTCTCGATCACCGACGACGAGCAGCACCTGCGCTTCCTCGGCCGCATGCACGATCCTCTGAAGCAGTGGAAGCTGAGGCCGATGGACCTCGAGAGCCGCCGCAGGTGGGAACACTACACCCGCGCCAAGGAGTCGATGCTCGAACGCACGCACATCACTGAGGCGCCGTGGTGGGTGGTGCAGGCGGTCGACAAGAAGCGCGCGCGGCTCAATTGCATCCACCACCTGCTGCAGCAGATGCCCTACCGCGAGGTCGAGCGGCCGATGGTTGAGTTGCCGGCGCGCGTGCGGCACGCCGACTACCACCGCCAGCCACTGGCGCCGTCGATGGTCGTGCCCGAGGTCTATTGAGTGCCGCATCGGCCTGCACGCGGTCCGATCGACGCTCGATCGATAGCAGCCGTCTTCACCGGTAGCCCCGCCAAGAAGCAGCTGCGCGCCGGCGCCGTCTGGGGCCTCACGATGCTGCTGGCGATGTCTTCGTCGGCACAGCAGGCCCAGGCGAGAGACGAGGCGCTGGAGCTCAAGTTCGCGGACTTCTTCGTGCAGCCCGTCGGGCCGCGTGGCCTCCCGATCGCCGATGCGCTGCGTGCGGCCGACGGCCGGCGCGTGCGGCTGGTCGGCTACATGGTGTCTCAGGAGCAACCCATGCCG
>JBIODO010000580.1:0-1986 GCA_044445225.1 Burkholderiales bacterium | reverse complement strand
TCCAAGAGCATGAGCGTGTACGGCGAGCGCTGCGGCGCGCTGTCGATCGTGTGCCCGACGGCGCGCGAGGCCGAACTGGTGCTCGGTCAGCTCAAGCTCACTGTGCGCCGCATCTACTCCAGCCCCGCGATCCACGCTGCCGGCATCATGGCGCTGGTGCTCGGTGACCCGCAGCTGCGCCCGATGTGGGAGCGCGAGGTCACGCAGATGCGCGAGCGCATTCGCGCGATGCGGCATGCGCTGCACGAAGTGTTGAGTGCACGCGTGCCCGGGCGCGACTTCGGCTATCTGCTGACACAGCGCGGCATGTTCAGCTATACCGGGCTCTCTGTGACGCAGGTCGATCGCCTGCGCGAGGACCACGCGGTCTACCTGATCCGCTCGGGTCGCATGTGCGTGGCCGGCTTGAACCGCGGCAATGTCGAACGCACGGCGCAGGCTTTTGCCACCGTGCTGGCCGGCTGAGGTTTCGGCCCGCGGCCGGCTCACGCGCGCGCCTTCACCGCGCTCATCAGCACATCGCGCAGCCAACGGTGCGCGGGGTCGGCATCGCGCCGCAGGTGCCACACCATCTCGACGTGCACCGCACCGGGATCGAACGGCAACTCGCGTGTCACCAGTTTGCTGGTCATGCCGGTGGCCGCGAGAAACGACAGCGGCAGCACGGCGAGCAGATCCGATTGCGTGACCACGCGCCCTGCGGTGAAGAATTGGTTCACCGTCAGCACGAGGCGGCGCTGGCGCCCGATGTCGGCCAACGCGCGGTCGATCGGCCCCTGCGCACGTCCCGAGAAGCTGACCCCCAGGTGTTGCGCGGCGCAGAAGGTGTCGAGCGTGAGCTTCTTGCGCGCCAGCGGGTGGTCGCGCCGCATCACGCAGACATAGCGCGTTTCGTACAAGCGTGCGTGCCGCAGTGAGGCGTCCTGGCCTTGTGCCACCAACGCGGCGATCACCTCGCGGAAGTAACCGACCGCCAGATCGGCTTGGCCTTGCTCCAGCAGCGGCCGTGGGTCGCGCGTGCCCAGCGGCAGCACGCGCACGTTGGCTGCGGCATGGCCACCTTGGATGGCGCGCACCAGCGGCGGCGCCAGCAGCGCGGCCGTCGCGTCCGCCATCGCGACGCGAAAGTTCACCGCATCGGTGCGCGGGTCGAAGGTGGCCGGCGCCAGGGCGTGCTGCAGTCCCGAGAGCGCGGCGCGCACCGCCGGCCACAGTGCCTGTGACTTCGGCGTGGGCTTCATGCCGAGGGCGCTGCGCACGAACAGCGTTTCGCCGAGCGCGTCGTGCAGCCGCTTCAAGGCATGGCTGGCCGCCGGCTGCGTCATCGACAGCACGCTGGCCGCACGCGTCAGGCTGCCCTCGGCCATCACGGCGTCGAACACGCGCAGCAGGTTGAGGTCGATCGTGCGGAAGTTCACGATCGCGCTGCGTTGGGACATTCGCAATGTTCATATCCGAGATGCCCACTCTTCAGGTTGGAAACTAAGCATTTACCCTAAGCTTTCCTTTGTGCCGAAGCTTTCGGCGAGCACGCAAGAAGGAACTCCAGATGACCACCATCACCGTCAACACGGCCGGCAACGTCCAAGCGCCGCGGGGAGCCGCGTGGGCCGCGCAGGTAGCGGCGGCGCTGTTGCGCGCCATCGCC
Source organism: Burkholderiales bacterium (assembly GCA_044445225.1). Classification (GTDB taxonomy): domain Bacteria; phylum Pseudomonadota; class Gammaproteobacteria; order Burkholderiales; family Burkholderiaceae_C; genus JAEUPI01. The sequence continues at coordinate 338 of JBIODO010000580.1, read as the reverse complement.
AAATGGGCCGCGCCGCGGAAGCCGACGGGCGCGCCGATCGTCGAAGTGGCGCAAGTGCGCGCACTGGCGCGCTTGTACTTGAACTCGGACCCCGGCTTCGCTGCCGATCTGTTCGCGGCGGCCGACCGGCACGAATCCGCGGGCGCCGGGCGCTGATGCGTCTCGTGATCGCACCTGCGAACGCGGGGGATCGCGGTTGCCTCGCGTGATCGATTCGGCAGGCGACGGAAACGACCGCCGCGACTGCGAATTCGTTCTCTGTGCGCGTGCGCCGGGATCTCTAGTCTTCAGTCACCGCGCCGATAGCGATTTCAGGAGGAAAGCACCATGAACACCGT
>JBIODO010000579.1:0-2005 GCA_044445225.1 Burkholderiales bacterium | reverse complement strand
GCTGGTCGACTTGCCGGGCCGGCGCTTCGCCTACGCGCTGTTCGATGCCGAAGCGATCTGCATCGCCGACCTGTCGCAGCCGGGCGCGCCGCGGGTCACACGCTTTGACGGCATCGGGCGCCAACCTTATGACGCGCTGGTCACGCCCGACGGCCGTCACTACATCGCCGGCCTGTTCGGCGAAGATGGCCTGGCGCTGATCGACCTGTGGGATCGCGAGCCGCGCGCGCGGCGAATCCTGGCCGGCTACGGCCGCGGCGAGCAGCCGTTGCCGGTGTACAAGATGCCGCACTTGCGCGGCTGGGCGGTGGCCGGGCGCCACGCGTACCTGCCCGCGGTCGGACGCCACGAGGTGCTGGTGGTCGACACGCTGAGCTGGCAGGAGGTCGGCCGCATCGCGGTGGCCGGGCAGCCGGTGTTCGTGATCGCGCGGCCCGACGGCCGCCAGGTGTGGGTCACCTTCGCGGTGCCCGATTACAACCGGGTGCAGGTGATCGACACGCTCGAGCAGCGCGTCGTGCGCACGCTCGAGCCGGGCAAGGCCATCCTGCACATGGAGTTCACGCCGCGCGGCGAAGCGGTGTGGTTGAGCGCGCGCGACGACAACCTCGTGGTCGTGCTCGACACGCAGAGCTTGCAGACGCTGGCCGCGCTGTCGGTGGACTCACCGAGCGGCATTTTCTTCACGGCGCGCGCGGCGCGCCTCGGGTTCTGAGATGACACGCGACGAACTGCGCCGCTCGCTGCTCAATGACTGGCAGCGCGGCTTTCCGTTGGTCGCGGCGCCGTTCGCGTGCATCGCCGCGACGCTCGGTTGCAGCGAGTCCACCGTGATCGAACAGTTCCAGGTGCTGCGAGCGCAGGGCAACCTGAGCCGCATCGGCGGCGTGTTCGCGGCCGGCGCCGGAGGCGCCGGCCTGTTGGCCGCGGTGGCGGCACCGCCGGCGCAGCTCGACGCAGTGGCTGCGCTGGTGTCGGCGCAGCCGGGCGTCAACCACAACTACGAGCGCGAACACCGCTGGAACCTGTGGTTCGTGATCAACGGCAGCAGCGCCACCGCCGTGCAGCGCACGATGGATGCGCTGCAGGCGCTGGTGCGGCTGCCGATGCTGCGCCTGCCGATGCAGCGCGCCTACCGCATCGACCTCGGTTTCGACCTGGCTGGCTCGATCGGCCGCTCGCCCACCGACACCCGCGGCGAGGCACCGGCGCCGCTGGCTGCCGCCGACTGGCCGCTGGCCGCTCTGGTCGAGCAGGGCTTGCCGCTGGTGCGTCATCCCTACGACCGCTGGGCGCTTCAGCTGGGCCGCGACGGCGACCACGTGGTCGAGCGGCTGGCGCGCTGGCAGCGCGACGGCACGCTCAAACGCTTCGGCGCCATCGTGCGCCACCATGAGCTCGGCTTCGAGGCCAACGCGATGACCGTGTTCGACGTGCCCGATGCCGAAGTCGACGCGCGCGGCGACGCATTGGCGCGCGACGACGCAGTGACGCTCGCTTACCGGCGCCAGCGCGCGCCCGGCTGGCCGTACAACCTGTACTGCATGGTGCATGGCCGCGACCGCAGCAGCGTGTGCGCGGCGCTCGAAGGCGTGGTGCAACGCGCCGGGCTGTTGCATTGCCCGCGCGAGACGTTGTTCTCGCGACGGCGCTTCAAGCAGGAAGGTGCGCGGCGCTTTCGCGACCTTCACCCGCAGGTCAGCCATGTGCTCTAGCAACACGGTCTGGATCGACCCCGCCGACGCGCGGCTGCTGGACCGCCTGCACGGTGGATTCCCGCTGGTCGACCGGCCGTTCGCGCTGGTGGCCGAGGAACTCGGCCAGAGCGAAGACGAAGTCATCGAGCGGCTGGGCCGCTTGCTCGGCCATGGCGTGCTGACGCGATTCGGGCCCCTGTTCCAGATCGAGCGGGCGGGCGGCACCTTCGTGCTGGCCGCGATGTCGGTGCCCGACGCGCGCTTCGACGCGGTGGCGCACACAGTCAATGCATGGCCCGAGGTGGCGC
>JBIODO010000578.1:0-2030 GCA_044445225.1 Burkholderiales bacterium | reverse complement strand
GTGGCCCACGGGCCACCGTGGCGGGCCAGGTCGCGCGCCAGCAATTGCCAGAACACGGCGGCCTCGGCGATCGCCGGCACGAAAGTCGTCGAAACGTCGGGGGCAGCGCCCGCGAACACCACGCTGCCTCGGCGCATGCCATAGCCGACGTGCACGCCCGCGCGGCCCCCGATCGCGATGGTGCCGGCCACCATGCGCGAGGCCAGAAAGTCGCCAGCGTCGCCGAACACCAGCGCGGTGCCGCGCCGCATGCGATCGCCGAAACGCGCACCGGCGTTGCCGCGCACGATCAGTGTGCCGCCACGCATGCCGTCCATGCTGCCGGGCAACGTGCTGGCAGCGAAGTCGCCTGCATGGCCGGCAATGGTCAGCAGGCCGCCGGCCATCTCGCAGGCGGCCAGCGCGCGCGCGTTGCCGTGCACGACGAGTTCGCCACCGCGCATGCCGCCGCCGACATAGTCGCCGACATTGCCCTCGACCTGCAGCCGCCCGCCCTCCATCTGCCAGCCGACGCGGTCGAACCGGCTGAGCTCCGCCTCGAACACAAGCGCGTCGTCGCTGCGGGCCTCGACGCTGAAGAATTCGCCCAGCGGCACCAGCGCCTTGCCGTGGCCGACCGGCCAGCGCTCGACCTCGGCGTTCGATCGGGTGGCCAGCGCAGTGGGCGTCACGCCGCGCAGGTCGACCCGCAGCGCCGGCGCCTGCTTGGCGCGCAAGGTCCAGCCACTCATTGGGCATCCTCCGTGCCGTGCACTGCGGAATTCGCCTTGGCAGTGGCCCGGCGGCTCATGCCGGATCGGCACCGAGCAACCGGTGCAGGTGGAAGTGGAAGGGCCCGAGCTTGCCGCCGTAGTTGCCGGCCGAGATGCGCAGCAGCCCGCCCGCGACGCCCACAGCCACGGCGGCGCGCATGCCGGCTCGCATTGCTGCCGCGACATCGGCCTCGCTCAGGCCATCGATCACGATCTCGAGCACACAGCGGGTTTGCGTCGTCAGCTCGCTGTGGCCGACCAAGCCATGCAGCGAAGGGCAGAACGCGTCGTTGGTCGAGGCGCTGAGCGTCGCGTACTTGCTGCCGACCTTCGAACCCGAGCGCACCACGCCACCCGGGAACGGCATGATCACGTTGGGCAGCGCGCGCATCGCGGCCACCGCGCCTTCAGCCGCGGCGAGTGCCGCATCGGTGTCGCGCGCCAGCAGCAGCAGGTTGCCACCGCCCACCCCCTTGACCACCGCGGTGGTTTCCTGCGCCACGAACTCGCCGTCCATCACCGGCACGCGCCAGTAGCGCACGCCGCCGATCACCTTGCTGATCTGCCAGCCGTCACCGAAAAAACGCAGGTTCTTGCCCAGGGCCACTGGCTCGCCCTCGGCAATGCCAGAGAAGACCGCGGTGGTGGGACAGGTCAGCACGCATTGGCCGACCCGGCGTTCGATCTGCTTGGCGAGTTCCTTGCCCGACATCGCGAACAGCAGCACCGCAACGCCGGGCCGGCCGTCGGGCGTTTGGTGCGGCGTCAGTTCGCATTCGATGCCGGCCTCGCAACCACAGCCGATCACCGAGGTCGCGAAGCCCGTGGCGGCCTCGGCGGCACGGCGAGCCCAGGCCAGCGTGTGCGCCGTGATGACGAGGCGGCTGGCCTTCATCGCGAAGGCCTCGGCGAAGGTGTCGTCGATCACCACGCCGTTGAGCATCGAGGGCGCGCTCATCGCGACGTCTCGAAGCAGGCGGCCGGCAGCAGCCGGCCGCCGTTGCCGCAGCGGCACAACTCGTCGCGGCCGATCGCCACGTGGTCGAAGCGAATAGCGCCGTGCGCGTCCCAGTGGCGGCGCAGTGTCCGCTCGATTGAGCTGTCGTAGCCGGGCTCGATGAAGTGCGTGCCGCCCACCGGCGTGGCCATCACGCGGCCGGCGCGTGCCACCAACGCACCGTCTTTGAACACGTATTCGGGCGTCCTGAACATGGCCTCGCGGTCGGGGTGCTCGCGGTACACGGCGATGTCGGCCGCGGCGCCGACACCCAGGTGGCC
>JBIODO010000577.1:0-2030 GCA_044445225.1 Burkholderiales bacterium | reverse complement strand
GCGCCCCACACGCCCAGCATCAGGCTGGTGCGCTCGGGTGGCACGAGCCGGCGCACCAGGCCCGGTGCGGGCAGCACCACCAGCAGGAAGCCAAAGCCTTCGACGGCGCGCAGCGCGAGCAACAGCGCCACGTGCTCCGACGCGCCGCCGAGCACGCTGGCCACGGCCAGCACGGCCAGGCCCACCAGCATGCTGCGCTTCAGGCCCAGCGCATCGGCCAGCGCACCGAAGGCCACGCCCGCGCACATGCCGGCGCCCTGCACCATCGACAACAGGAACGCCGCCTGCAGCAGCGACAAGCCGAGCGCCTGCTGCAGCGCCGGGATCGCCGGTGGCAGCTTGCCCACGTGCAAGGCGGCGGCCACGCCGGCGAGGATGACCACCCGCGCGGGGTCGAATCGGCGCGGTGTGCTGATGGGCTGGGTTGCGCTCATGCGGCGCGTGAGTGTGCCTGCATCGGCGCCGGCATCGGGCGCAGCCGACAATGCAGGCATGGGTCGCATCGATTCGCTCACTGGTGCCCGGCCGCTGCGCCGCCGCGACGTGCTGCGTGCGGCTGTGGCCGCCGCGGCGGCGATGAGCGGATGGGGCTGCGTCCAATCGACGACGACGGCAGCGCAGCGCGACTGGACCGCGCGACTGTCAGGCTCGTCGCTGGTGCTGCTGGGCGAGGTGCACGACAACCCCTTGCACCATCGGCTGCGTGCGGCGGTGTTGCGTCAGGCGCTCGAAGACGGCTGGCGTCCGGCGGTGGTGATGGAGCAGTTCGACCTCGACCGCCAGGCCGACATCGATCGCGCACGCGCCGAACGCCCTGATGACGCCCAACACGTGATCACGCAAGCCGGCGGCGCGGCCGGCTGGCACTGGAGCGACTACCAGGCCTTCGTCGCGCTGGCGCTGCAGTACCAGTTGCCGCTATTGGCCGGCAACCTGCCGCGCAACACGGCCAATCGCCTGGCACGCGATGACTACACCACGGTGCTCGGCGCCGAGCGCGTGCGCACGTGGTGCCTGGCCGATGCACCCGATGCCGCGTGGCAGGCCGCGCAGGAGCGCGAGATCGATGTCGGTCATTGCGGCGCACTGCCGCAGCGCTTGTGGCCCGCGCTCGCGCGCGGCCAGTTCGCACGCGACGCGGCTATGGCGCATCTGTTGTCGTTGCACGTGCCGGGCGGCGCCGTGCTGCTGGCGGGCAACGGCCACGTGCGGCGCGACCTCGGTGTGCCGCGCTGGCTGCAACGCCAGGGCACGCCCGCCACGCTGGTGGTGGGCTTCATCGAGCGCGACACGCCGCCTCCCGCCGCGGGCGCGTACGACGCCGTGGTGATCACCGAGCCCGCGGCGCGCGACGATCCGTGCGACGCCTTCAAGGCGCGGCCGCTGCCGGGCGCCCGCATCGTCTCAAGCTTCGAACGCGCGTGAGCCTTGTGCTGCCGCGCGCCGCTTGGCGTGCTGGCGAATGCGCGCGGCCAGACGATCGGCGGCGCGGCGCCCATGGTCGACCGCGTGGCCCATCCAGGTGCCAGCGTCGCGAATGAACCCATCCATCGCTTCGTTGCGCAACTCGTACGCCCGCAACCGCGCGCCATCGCGCAGGGCGTTGCGCTCCGCCAGCAAACGGCGTTGTGCCTCCAGGCTGTAGACGGTGCCCATGGTGTTGTCCTCGATCGGTTGTGACATGGGCGCGAATCTAGGCCGCTCTGGCCTGCGGCGATACCTCGTGAACCGCGCAGCGGTATTGCAGTTTCTGCAATGCCGCGGCACGATGCCGCGATGCAGCTTCAGCTCGACGACGTGGCCTTGTTTGTGCGCATCGTCGAGCTCGGCACCTTGTCGGCCGCGGCGCGCGAGCGCAACACGCCGGTGAGCCAGGTCACGCGCTCGCTGGCCCGGCTGGAGGCCGCGTGCGCGGCGCGCCTGCTGCATCGCTCGACGCACGGTCTGAGCCTCACCGACGAAGGCTCGACCCTGCTTTCACACGGCAAGCGGATGCTCGAGACCGCGGCCGAGCTGCATGGCGAGCTGAG
>JBIODO010000576.1:0-2041 GCA_044445225.1 Burkholderiales bacterium | reverse complement strand
TCCGTGGGCGGCGCGCGCGAGGTGCGCGAAGAGACGGGCGTCGTCGTCGACGCGGCGACGATCTCGCCGTTCTGGTTCACGTCGACCGAGCCGCGGCCGAACCGCGTGCTGCTCTTCGGCGTTGCCGCGCCCGTCGAGGCGCGCACCCCGGATCTTCCACATCAACAGACTCTGGCGCGATTGAAAGCCGCGCACGTAGCGGGTGAGCTGCGGCGCGAACCACGTGGTGCCGGTGGGCGGCGGGATGCCGTAGCGGGAGTCCGAGTCGAGCACGAGGCGGAAGTAGGTGCCTGGCCAGTCCTGCCACGGTACCCACTCGGAGGTCGCATCGGCATTCAGATCGAGTTGGCCGGCCGGGCTGGCGCCGGCGTGGCACGAGACGCAGCGGCGCTGCAGGATCGGCTGCACGTCGCGGACGTACTCGACGGTCACCGTCTTCGATCCCGCCTGCACGACGATCGGGTTGCCGGAGGCGTCGTGCGCGATCAGCGGTGTCGTCTGCGTCAGGTCGGTCGGCACGAAGCCGGCCTGGCCGGCGGCCGTGGAGTGGAAGTCGAGCGGATCTTTCGAGTGCGCGTGACAGCCGCCGCAGTCATAGCGCGCCTCGCCGGGCCGCACCTGGTGCCAGGTCTCGGCCATGTTGAGCACCATGCCGTTGCGATCGAGGGTCTGGAACGTGATCGGCGTATCGGCAGGCACCTGTGCCAGGAAGGACGTATCCGAGCGCAGCACGCCGTCGGGGTGCAGGACCTTGGGGTCGCCGGGCTTGCGCACCGGGATCTCGCCGAGGATGCGCAGGCGCTCGGTGCCGACGGTCCCGAAGCCGAGTCCGTTGTCCGGATAGCTGCGATCGGTCAGCGGCTCCATCGCCAGGATGCGCACCGCCCAGATGTCGTCGTCGGTGTAGACGCCCGCATCGGTGCCCTGCGCAACCCAGTCGTAGAGGAACTCGTGCGTATAGTTGAAGGGATCGGGCGGCAGCCAGTCGGAGCCTGGGCCGGCATGCGTGTCGCGCCAGATCAGCGACGAGGTACCGATGAGGCCGAACGGCGTTCCGGCGGGAAGGTTGTGCTCGGTCCCGGCGTTGCGCACTGCGGGCAGCACCGCCGGCGCGGTGATGCCGTGGATGCGCGCATACGGCACCACTGGCCGCGGCCATTGCTCGTTGTAGGAGGGATCGTTCTTGATCAGCACGAGCCCGCTCGGTGAGCTGATCGGCTGGCCGCCGGGGATGAGGTAGATCCCGCCGTCGTAGAATGGGTGGTCGAGGTTGAGATTGACGCCGTTGTGATTGCACGGCCCCGGGGAGTAGACGACCAGCAGGTCGTCACTGGGCGCGGCAGCGGGCATGGTGAACTTGCCGAGCCGCTGCGGCGGCGCACAGCTCGGGTTCGTCGCCGAGCCGTAGGGATTGTCCTCCTGCCCCGGACAGGGCGCCGGCAGATCCTCCGGCGTGGTGAATGGCGTCAAACGGACGATGCCCTTGCGCTCGAGCGGGTAATCGCCGGCGCCGGGACCGTCGATCGGCAGGAAGTCCGGGCCGGTCGGATCGATGGGATAGCGGATCAGATCGCCGAAGCCGTTGTTGTTGAGGTTGTAATAGCGTGTCGCGACGATGTCGCCGTTGCGCATCTGGGTCATGAAGTGGTGCACGATGGCATGCTCGGAGAAGCCGGAGAGCGACATCCACTCGGTGCCGTCTGGGCGCATCACCCAGAGCGGGAACTGGCGCAGATCACGCAGGCCCTGGCTCTCCCAGCTCGAGAAGGCGATGCGGCCGTCGTGGAGCTGAGACGGGTGCAGCGCCATCGCCTGGTTGAGGTACCCGATCTGTTCGACGGTGCGGCCGTCGGCATCCATGACGAAGAGCTGCAGGGTGCGCTGCCCGCTGTTGAAGCTCTGCGGGGGCAGAAAGTTGTTGCGCGACGAGGTGAACGCGATACGGCCGTCGGCGAGCCAGGCCGGGCCGGTGTTGTACACACCGACCTGCGGACAGTTCGTGTACTGGCGCGAGCAATCGAAGTCGGCACTATTGCCGGTG
>JBIODO010000575.1:0-2062 GCA_044445225.1 Burkholderiales bacterium | reverse complement strand
GCATGTCGATCGTTGTCTCTCGTGCCTTTCGTGCATGACGACCTGTCCGTCGGGCGTGAACTACATGCACCTGGTCGATCATGGCCGCCATCACATCGAGCAGAGATACACGCGCGCATTGCCCGACCGCTTGATGCGCGGGTTGCTGGCCGTGCTGATGCCGCGGCCGGCCGTGTTCCGCTGGGTCACGCTGCTCGGCCGGTTCGCCAAGCCGCTGGCATCGCTGCTGCCGTCGAAGAGCAGCGATCCGGGTGGTGCCACCTTCTTGCGCCGGCTGCGGGCGATGATCGAGGCCATCCCCGACCGGATCGCCTCGCCTTCGCCGGTCGACCGGCCGCAGACTTTTGCGGCACTGGGTCCGCGCCGGAGGCGCGTGGCGCTGATGCCGGGCTGCGGCCAGCAGGTGCTGGCGCCGGAAGTGAACGAGGCGACGGTGCGGCTGCTGACGCGACACGGCGTCGAGGTGGTGAATGTCGCGGGCTCGGGCTGCTGCGGCTCCTCGGTGCAGCACATCGGCCACACCGAGCGCGCGCTGGAACTCGCCAAGCGCAACATCGACGCCTGGCTGGGAGAAGAGTTCGACGCCATCGTCATCAACGCCTCAGGCTGCGGCACGACGGTGAAGGACTATGGTGCGATGTTCGCGCACGACCCGGCGTGGAAAGACAAGGCGGCGCGCGTGTCGAAACTCGCGAGGGACGTCAGCGAATTCATGCTCGAGATCGGTCTCGCGAACGTGACCGGACGTGGGCTCACGGTCGCCTATCATTCGGCCTGTTCCATGCAGCACGGCCAGAAAGTCGACGCCCAACCCAAGCGGCTCCTGCGCGAGGCGGGCTATGTCGTGAAGGACGTGCCCGACGGCCACCTCTGCTGTGGCTGGGCCGGCACCTACCAGGTGCTGCAGCCTGAACTGTCGCGCGGCCTGCGCGACGCCAAGGTGGCGAACATCCAGAGCCTCGATCCCGACGTGATCGCCGCCGGCAACTTCGGCTGCGTCGGCCACATCGCCTCGGGTACCGTGATCCCCGTCGTGCATACCGTCGAGCTGCTCGATTGGGCGACGGGCGGGCCGAGGCCTGTGGCAGTCACGTGAACGTCTTTCGCGCTTGCCTTGCGGGGTGCGCCGGCCTGATCCTGTGCGCGAGTGCCGCCGCGCAGAACTCCGGGAGGAGCGAGATGCTCGACACCCTGTTCGCCAAGCTGCAGACCGCCACCGACCCCATGGCCATCCAGTCGCTGGAGGCGGCGATCTGGGAGCAGTGGACCATGGTGCCCGATCCGCAGCAACGCGCCCTGATGCTGCGCGGCATCGCCGAGATGCAGCAGCAGGAGCTGCAGAGTGCGGTCACCACCTTCAGCAAGCTGATCGAGGTGGCGCCCGATCTTCCGGAGGCGTGGAACAAGCGCGCCACGGTGCAGTGGCTGCTCGGCAACTTCCCGGCCTCGCTGTCGGACATCTGCGAGACCATCAAGCGCGAGCCGCGCCATTTCGGCGCCTATTCAGGGTTGGGCATGATCCGCGCCGAAATGGGTGAGCCCGGCCGCGCGGTGGCGGCCTTCGAGCTCGCCAAGAAATACAATCCGCACATTGTGGGAATCGATGCCGAAATCGAGCGCCTGAAGGCGAAGGGCGGTGACACCCCCGAAGACCCGCTGGGTTGCGGCCAGCGCACCGCCGGCCGATAGTGCCGCGACGTTATTCCTGAAGGAGTGTTGGCAATGGCCACGTTGTATGTCGGCGGTCGCGTGTTCGATGGCGAGAAGGTGCAGGACGGTCACGCGGTCCTGGAAGTGGGCGGCAAGGTCAAGCGCATTGCGCCGGCCGGCGAGTTCTCGGGTTTCGCGGGCGAGAGGGTCGATACCTCGGGCGGCACGCTCATCCCCGGCATCATCGACTGCCACGTCCATTCGCTGTCCGGCGCCGAGGGCAATCCCGGTGCCGCGCAGGACAGGTTGAGCCCGGCGCAGCTCGCGGTGCGTGGCATGGAGTTCATGCGCGCCACGCTGGAAGGCGGCGTCACCGCGGTGCGCGACTGCGGCGGCAAGGACTATATCGAGT
>JBIODO010000574.1:0-2067 GCA_044445225.1 Burkholderiales bacterium | reverse complement strand
TGCCTGGCGGTGTCGGCGCGCGGCGGGCGCATCGCCGTGCGCACCTCGTGCGGGTCACCCGAGGTGCTGGCCACGCACCTGCTGCTGGCCACCGGTCGGCGCCCGAACACGGGCGACCTCGGGCTCGACGCCGCTGGCATCCACGCCGACGCGCGCGGCTACATCACCGTCAACGATCGCCTGGAGACCAATGTGCCCGGCGTGTGGGCCCTGGGCGACTGCAACGGCCAGGGTGCGTTCACGCACACCTCGTACAACGACTACGAGATCGTCGCGGGCAACCTGTTTCGAGACGAAGATCGCAAGCTGAGCGACCGCATCGCCACCTACGCGCTGTTCATAGACCCGCCGCTCGGCCGGGTGGGCCTCACCGAACGCGAGGTGCGCGAACGCGGCAAGCCGGCACTGATCGGCCGCATGCCGATGAGCCGCGTCGGCCGCGCACGCGAGGCCGGCGAGACGCAGGGCTTCATGAAGGTGCTGGTGGACGCGCAGTCGCGGCAGATCCTCGGCGCCGCGCTGCTGGGCCTGAACGCCGACGAAGTGGTGCACACCTTCGTCGACACGATGGCCGCGAAGCAACCCTACACGACGCTGCGGCGCACGATGCACGTGCACCCGACGGTCAGCGAGTTGGTCCCGACGCTGTTAAGCGACTTGAAGCCGCTGCAGTGAGGGCGGCTTTGGCGGGCGCGTTCAGGCGCCCACCGCAGCGCATCACATGCGCCGGCCGCCGGCGCCGTAGATCGCCATGTCGATGTAGCGCGAGCCGACGAAGGGCGCGTTCGCATAGTTCACCGCGAAGCCACCCATGTCGTAGCGCTGGATGCCGGCCAGGCCCGCGCGCAGCGATTCGCGCGTCAGGTCCTTGCCGGCACGGCGCAGGCCCTCGAGCATCACCTGCGCGTTGATCCAGCCTTCGAAGCTGCTGCCGCCGATGCGCGAGCCCTGGTCGATGGCCCGCATGTCGGCCTGATATGTGCGCACCACCTGCAGCGATTCCTTCTTGGCATACGGGATCACCGCAGCCTGCGCATAGCCAGTGAGTTTTTCGCCGAGCTTGTCCATCTCGGAAGTCACGACCGACACCGACGTACCGGCCAGCGGCAGGGAGGGCCTGAGCTGCCTGAACGGCATCATGAACGAGGTGTTGGCAGTGCCTGTGGTGATCAGGTACACCGCGCCCGGGTTGGCATCGACCACCTTCTTGGCCAGCTCTTCGCCGTTCTTGCCGGCGACGTCGAGCGCGAAAGTGCCGATGCTCTTGATGTTCTGCTCGGTCAGGGCCTCGTTGGCGTAGCCCAGCACTTCCTTGCCGTAGGCGTTGTCCAGATAGACCAGCGCGAGGTCCTTCAGGCCCATCGCGTTCATCTGCTGCACCAGGCGGCGCGTCTCGTCGCGGTAGCTGGCGCGCACGTGGAAGGTGTAGCGGTACTTTTCCTGGCGCAGCGAATCGGCGCCGGTGATCGGGCCGACCACCGGCATGCCGGCGGCCTCGGTGAGCGGCAGCATCGCGGCGTGATTGGGCGTGCCCTGCCCCGACAGCATCGCCAGCGCCGAGCCGGAGGCGATCACTTCCTTGGCGTTGTCGGCGGTGCGCGAGGCGACGTAGCCGTCGTCCATCGTCAGCAGCTTGATCTCGCGGCCGCTCACGCCGCCGCTGCGGTTGGCGCTGCGAAACGCGGCCTGCAGTCCCGCGGAGATGTCGGTTGCAGAACCGGCCAGGATGCCGGTCAGCGCCAGCGAAGTGGCCAGCGTCACGTGCCGCGCCGACAGCGCCGCTTCGGCAGCGGCCACTGCACGCGAGTTGAGCAGCGGCAGACCCAACAGGGCCGCCGACTGGATGGCATTGCCTAGAAAGTCGCGTCGCTTCATGTTTGCCTCCATACCGTTTTACCTAAATCGCCGTCCCAATCTGGCCGGAACATCAACCGTGCACCCGAGACGCCTTCAAACTGGAAGCGATCATGCAGCCGGCAGTTCCCCGCTGAACACCGCGTTCACGGGGTTTCGCCTATGCAGACCGACAACTTCATCACGCTGGAAACACGTTTGGCCGGCAATGCG
>JBIODO010000573.1:0-2072 GCA_044445225.1 Burkholderiales bacterium | reverse complement strand
GGCGCCGATGCGTGGCATGGCACCGGCGGGCCGCTCAACGTGATGGACTTGCGCAGCCCCAATCGCTTCGGCCCGGTGTTCGTCGATGCCGCACGACAGGCGGGTTATGCCGCCAACCTGGATTTCAACGCCGCCGAGCAGGAAGGCGTGGGGATGTACCAGGTGACGCACCGCAACGGCGAGCGATTCAGCGCGGCCAAGGCGTACCTCGCACCCGCGCGTTCGCGCGGCAACCTGACGGTGATCACCGACGTGCGCGTCACCCGAATACTCACCGAGGGCCGGCGCGCCAGCGGCGTCGAATTCATCCAGGCCGGCGGCAAGCAGCGCCTCACCGCCACGCGCGAAGTGCTGCTGTGCGCGGGGGCATTGCAGTCACCGCACCTGTTGATGCTCTCGGGCATCGGCCCCGGTGACGAGCTGCAGCGCCACGGCATCACGCCCGTGCACGAGCTGCCGGGTGTCGGCCGCCATCTGCACGACCACCCCGACGTCGTGCAGGTGTTCGACGCGCCGCAGCTGAAAGACCTGTTCGGCCTGTCGCTCAGCGGCATCGTGCGCGTCGCAAAGGGCATGCTCGAGTGGCGGCGCCAGCGCAGCGGCATGCTGACCACCAACTTCGCCGAGGCCGGCGGCTTCATCAAGAGCAGCCCGGGCGAGCCGATCGCCGATCTGCAGCTGCACTTCGTGATCGGCAAGCTGATCGACCACGGCCGCAAGACCGTGTTCGGCCACGGCTACTCGTGCCACGTGTGCCTGCTGCGGCCCAAGAGCCGCGGCCGCGTCTCGCTGGTCAGTGCCGACCCGACCGCGGCGCCACGCATCGACCCCAACTTTCTCGCCGAGCGCGACGACGTCGATCGCCTGGTGCGCGGCTTCAAGCTGATGCGCAGCATCTTGTCGCAGCGCGCGCTGGCCGACCACGGGGCGCGCGAACTCGCAGCGTCGTCCGCCGCGCAGACCGACGAGCAGATCGAAGCCTTCGTGCGCGCGCACGCCGACACCATCTATCACCCGGTGGGCAGCTGCCGCATGGGCACGGGACCACTGGACGTCGTCGATGCACAGCTGCGCGTGCACGGCATGCAGGGCCTGCGCGTGGTCGACGCGTCGATCATGCCGCGCATCATCGGCGGCAACACCAACGCGCCGACGATCATGATCGCCGAGAAGGCGAGCGACTTGCTGCGCGCGGCCTGAGTCGGGTGCGCGGCGCTGCCTGGTTCAACCGGGACAGCGCAACTGCACGGCCTGCGCGGTGACCCCGCTGGCGGCATCGGTGACCACCACGATCACGCGCACGGCGCGGCCCGCTTCGCCGCGCGCCGGCACCGCGATGCGCTGCACCAGCGGCCCGCTCCACGGCGCGATGCTGCCGTAGCTGCGCACCACGTGGTCGTGGTGCAGGCGCACGCCGCTGTTCTCACCGGCCTTGACATCGCTGTCGTGCCCGTCTTCGAGCGCCGCCCACCACAGCGCCCAGCGCCGCGTGGCATCGGTGGTCGGCTGCACCCTGATGTCGACCTGATCGCCGTCGCGCTGCAGCGTCAGGCGCACGGGCGATGCGCCCACGGCGCCCGGCAGATCGGGCCAGCGCCGCCAATCAGACCCGTTGACCCGCACCTGGGGCGTGTAGCTGCTGCGCGCGCCCGCGGCCGCCTGCAACTGCGCCTGGCGCTCTGTGAAGCGCGGGCTCGCGAAACGATCCTTCCAACCCAGGCGGTCCCAGTAGTCGACGTGGAACGCGGCGGCCAGCACGCCCGGCTTGTCCTTCAGCGTCGACAGCCAGCGGTCGGCCGGCGGGCACGAGTCGCAGCCCTCCGACGTGTACAGCTCCACCACCACCGGCACCTGCGGGCCCGACTCGGCCTGACACGCTTGCGCAGGCACCGCGCCCACACCGGCTGTCAACAGCATCGCCGCGCAGCAAATGGTCAGCTCATGAAGTCGCTTCATCTCTAGAACCCCGCACGATCAGCATGCCCACCACACCGACACGTGCGCGCAGCATGCACCATTGGGTCGCCAGCCGGCGTCCCCTCTTACAGCGAGGTCGGCGACCACGCGCGTTC
>JBIODO010000572.1:0-2098 GCA_044445225.1 Burkholderiales bacterium | reverse complement strand
GTGCCTTTCCCGCAGTCATGGCCAGGATTGTGCGATCGCGACCGGCATCCACCGGCGGGCCGGCAGGAGCCGGCCGTGAGAGTCAGACTGCCGGTTGAGGGGTTGCGCCATGCGCAACCGCGCGTGGCGGGCTTCAGTCGGTCGGCGCCAACTGATCGAGCAGGCCGGCCGACTTCAGATCGCGCCACAGCGCCGGCGGCACCGCGTGCTCGGCATCGGCCACATTCGCCTCGATCTCCGCCGGCTTCACCGCGCCGAGCACGACCGAGACGACCGCCGGGTGCATCATCGCGAACTGCAGCGCGGCGCGCCGGATCGACGTGCCGTGGGTCGCGCAGATCGCCTCGATCTTGCGCACCCGCTCGATGATCTTGGGCGGCGGCGCCGCGTATTCGAACCTGGCTCCAGCCACAGCCCCGGTGGCGAGGATCCCCGAATTGAACACCCCTGCCAGCATGACCCCCATCTTCTTCTCGAGGGCCAACGGCAGGAACTCGGTCAGGCCGTTCTGGATCAGCAGCGAGTAGCGCCCGGCCATCATCGCGACGTCAAAGTCGCCGGCGCGCGCGAACTTGACGCAGGTGTCGGCCTCGTTGATGCCGAACCCGATGGCCGCTACGGTCTTCTCGCTGCGCAGCTTGTCGAGCGCGCGGTAGGCGCCGTCCATCGCTTCCTTGAAGCGGCGCCCGGCCTCGGTGCCGTGCGTCCAGACGTCGCAGTCGTGGATGAGCAGGATGTCGATTGCAGACAGGCCCGTGCGAAGCAACGATTGCTCGACCGAGCGCATCGTGCCGTCGTACGAATAGTCGAAGCGCGGCGCGTGCCCGTAGCCGCCGACGAACCCCGGCGAATACACGTCCTTGTTGCGCGGCGCCGGCTTCGCAAAGGGATCCATCACGCGCCCGATCTTGGTCGAGACGATGACGTCGCAACGCCCGGCACGACGCAGCCCCGCGCCCAGGCGGGATTCGGCAATGCCGTTGCCGTAGTGCGGCGATGTGTCGAAGATGCGAATGCCGCTGGCGAAGGCCTGCTCCACCGTCGCGATGCTCGTCTGCTCATCGAGCACCTCGTAGAGCTCGCCGAGGGGTGCCGTGCCCAGGCCAATGGCCGAAAATACCAGCTGCGTTGCGTTGCGGGTCTTGAATGCACGCGTCTTCATGACGTCTCCTGGTAGAGAGCGGGTCGCTGCGGCGTCGTGCCGACCGGGCGGCGGACGATCATGGTGCACATCATCCGCGCGACAGGCGCCCGCTGCGGTCGCTACTCCAGCACTCGAGGATTCGCGCTCGTTGCGCTTCCCCGGCTGTGGCTCCTTGTCCCGCCATCGCGTTGTCGGCCATGTGCGCGGCTTGCCCGGTGCCCGGGATGGCGCAGGTCACCGAGGTGTGACCCACGACGTACTTGAGCAGCAGTTGGGCCCAGCTGGTGCAGGACAGTTCCTCTTCTGCCCAGCCAGGGATTGCTCGGCCTTGGACGGACCGCAGCACCTGACCGCTTCCCAGCGGCAGGTTGGCGATCACCGCCACACCCCGTTCGGCCGCAAGTGGCAGCAAGCGCTGCTCCGCTGAGCGGTCGGCGATCGAGTAGTTCAGCTGCACGAAATCCAGCGCTTCGGAACGCAGGACTGCTTCCAGGTCTGCGTAAGCGCTCGACGTGTAGTGCGTGACACCGAGGTAGCGGATGCGTCCCGACTCCTTCCACTCGCGCAGGGTCTTCAGATGCACCTTCCAGTCCACCAGGTTGTGAACCTGCATCAGATCGATGCGATCGGTCCGAAGCAATGCCGTCGAGCGCCGCATCTGGTCGATGCCCGCCTCGCGGCCCCGCGTCCACACCTTCGTGGCGATGAAGGCGCGCGATGCGCGCGACGCTGCCAGCCGTTCGCCAACCATGCCCTCGGCGCGGCCGTACATCGGTGAGCTATCGATGACGCTCCCGCCCGCAGCGAACAGGGCATCCAGCACGCCGGACAACCTTTCGTTCACCGCTTCGTCGGGCCGCGCGTCGAACCCCACGTAAGTCCCACAGCCGATTACCGGCAGCGGCTCGCCACTAGACGGAATCGGGCGGGTGTGCACCAGATCCTCACTGAAAG
>JBIODO010000571.1:0-2128 GCA_044445225.1 Burkholderiales bacterium | reverse complement strand
GGATGTGCGAGCCGTCGACGTCGGCATCGGACAGGATGCACACCTTGCCGTAGCGCAGGCCGCTGAAGTCGGGCTCGTCGTTCGGCCCATGCGGGTCGATGCCGACGGCCACCGCGATGTCGTGGATCTCGGTGTTGGCGAACAGGCGGTCGCGCTCGACTTCCCACGCGTTGAGCACCTTGCCGCGCAGCGGCAGGATGGCCTGCGTCTCCTTGTCGCGGCCCGCCTTGGCCGAGCCGCCGGCGCTGTCGCCCTCGACCAGGAACAGCTCGTTGAGCATCAAGTCGCGGCTCTCGCAGTCGGTGAGCTTGCCGGGCAGCACCGCGACGCCCGAGCCCTTGCGCTTCTCGACCTTCTGGCTGGCGCGCTGGCGCGTCTGTGCCTGGCGGATCACCAGGTCGGCGAGCTTGCGCGCGTGCTCGACATGCTGGTTGAGCCACAGCTCGAAAGCCGGGCGCACGTATTGCGCTACAAGACGCAGCGCGTCGCGGCTGTTCAGCCGCTCCTTGATCTGGCCCTGGAACTGCGGGTCGAGCACCTTGGCGCTCAGCACGAAACTGGCGCGCGCGAACACGTCTTCGGGCATGAGCTTCACGCCCTTGGGCAGCAGCGCGTGCAAATCGATGAAGGCACGCACCGCGGCGAACAGGCCTTCGCGCAGCCCCGCCTCGTGTGTGCCGCCGGCCACCGTGGGAATCAGGTTGACGTAGCTCTCGCGCAGCGGCTGGCCGTCTTCGGTGAAGGCCACGCACCAGGCAGCGCCCTCGCCCTCGGCAACGTTCTCGGTCTCGGCCTCTGAGGCGAACCGCTCGCCTTCGAACAGCGGGATCACCGGGTCGCCGGTGAGCGACTGCGTCAGGTAGTCGCGCAGGCCGCCGTTGAACAGCCAGGTCTGCGTGTCACCGCCCTTCTCGTAGCTCAGGCTGACGGTGACGCCCGGCATCAGCACCGCCTTGCTGCGCAGCAGGTGCATCAGGTCCTGACGCGGCAGCTCGCTGCTTTCAAAATACTTGGGGTCGGGCCAGACGCGCACCGTGGTGCCTTGCGCGCGATCGTCGCTCTTGGCCTTGCGAAGGCGCAGCTTGTCGACCACGTCGCCGCCGGCAAACGCCATCGCCGCCACCTGGCCGTCGCGCACCACGGTGACCTCCAGCCGCTTGGCCAATGCGTTGGTGACGCTGACACCCACGCCGTGCAAGCCGCCCGAGAAGCTGTAGGCGCCGCCGGACCCCTTGTCGAACTTGCCGCCGGCGTGCAGACGCGCGAACACGATCTCGAGCACCGGCACCTTCTCTTCGGGGTGCAGGCCGAACGGGATGCCGCGGCCGTCGTCGAGCACCGACACCGAGCCGTCGCCGTGCACCGTCACCGCGATGCGTTGGCCGAAGCCGGCCAACGCCTCGTCGGCCGCGTTGTCGATCACTTCCTGGATCACGTGCAGCGGGTTGTCGGTGCGCGTGTACATGCCGGGCCGTTGCTTGACCGGCTCCAGCCCCTTGAGGACGCGGATCGACTCCTCGGCGTACTTGCCTTGCTTGGTTGCCATGGCGCGCGATTGTAGGTAGGGGTGCGGTCACACCCCGGCCTCGGTGCCGCACAAGCGGCAGCTTTAGTGAGCGAACGTGTCGTCTTGCGCGAGGACGCGCGCCGTCAGCGCCTGTAGCGTGCCATCGTCAAGCCGGCGAGATCGATTTCCGGTTTGCGCCCGGAGATCAAGTCGGCGATCACGCGGCCCGTGCCGACAGCCATTGTCCAGCCGAGCGTGCCGTGGCCGGTGGCCAGGTACAAGTTGGCCAGCGGCGTGGGCCCGATGATCGGCGTACCGTCGGGCGTCATTGGCCGCAAGCCACACCAGAACTCGGCGCGCGCGAGGTCGCCCCCGCCCGGAAACAAATCGTTCACCACGTGAACCAGGGTGGCACGCCGCGCTTCGCGCAACGCCAGGCTGTAGCCGGCCAGCTCGGCCGTGCCGCCGACGCGGATGCGCTGACCCAGCCGCGTGACCGCGACCTTGTGGGTCTCGTCCATGATGGTCGACTCCGGCGCCCGCGCCGCATCGACGATCGGCAGCGTGATCGAGTAGCCCTTGACCGGGTACACCGGAATGCGCAGCTTCAGTTGCGACAGC
>JBIODO010000570.1:0-2133 GCA_044445225.1 Burkholderiales bacterium | reverse complement strand
GAGCGACATGAAGCCGCTGACCGCATTCGCCCTCATCGCTGGCCTGGCGTTCGCCGGCACCACATTGGCGCAGCAGGCCGGCCGGCCTGCGCCATCGCCCGAGATGCAGCAACGCATCGCGCAGGCCAAGGCGCGGTTGCAGCTCACGCCCGTGCAGGTGCCGCAGTTGCGCGCCCTGCTCGAGGAGGAAGGCGGCAAGCTGCGTGCACTGCAGCTGATGTACGTGGGCGACGACTCTGCGCAAGCCCACAGCGCCAAGCGCCAGGAAGCACGCGCGATCCAGCAAGACTTCCGAGGCAAGCTGCAAGCCGTGCTGACGCCGCAGCAACTCACCGAGTGGGACCAGATGGCCCGCGAGCGGCGCGCCGAGATGCGCGAGCGGCGCCACCAGCCCTGATCCAGGACCGTCAACATGTGTTCGGCATGAAGCAACCGTAGAGGAGTACCCGCATGAGCGAGACCACCCACACAAAACGCGACCAGTTGGCGGCCGATTTCCAGCGCGTGATGGACGACATCAACGCGTTGATCGACTCCGGTGGCACCAAGGTCGACAGCGAGGTCAAGGCCATCCGCGAGCGCCTGCGCGAACGGCTCGACGATACGCGCCGCCGCATCGGCGACCTGCAATACGAAGGCGTCGAGCGCGCGCGGCGCGCGGCGCGCCACACCGACGAGTATGTGCACGACCATCCATGGCACGCGGTCGGCGCCGCGGCGGCGCTGGGGCTGGTGGTGGGTGTGCTGATCGCCCGGCATTGAAGGCCGCGCGTGGCTGAGCTGAGCAGCTTCGATTCGCTGCGCCGCCTGGGCGCGGCGGTGGTCGCGCTCGGGCGCATCAAGCTCGAGCTGTTGGCGCTCGGCTGGCAGGAAGAAAAAGCACGCATCGCGCAGATGGTGGTGCTGGCCATCCTCGGCTCGCTGCTCGCTGGGTTTGCGCTGCTGGCGCTGGCCATCACGATCACGGTGGCGCTGTGGGACACCCCCTACCGCATGCTCGCGCTGGCCATCTTCACGGCACTGCTGGGCGCCGGCACGCTGGTGTCGATCTGGCGTGTGGTCGCGCTGCTGCGCGCGCCGTCGCCATGGCTGGCCACCGCGGTCAGCGCGCTGCCGCGCGACGAGGCCGCGCTGCGCGGCGGGCGCGCCGACCCGCGATGAACGCGGCCCAACGCGCGCAGCGCCGGCACGATCTGCTGCTCGCCGCCGACGTGCTGCGGCAGCAGATCGATGCCAGCCTGACGAACCTCGAGCCCGCCGCGCAGCCCCTCTTGCATGGCCTGACCATCGGCCTGTGGTGGCGTCGGCACCATGCAACCTCGGGCACATGGGCCGCCGTTGCGCTGCTGGCCGCGGCCGGCGGCGCCATCGGCCGCAGCGGCATCGGCCGCTTTGCGCTGCGCCACCGGCGCTGGCTCAGGCGCGCGTCGCTCGTGTGGCTGGTGGTGAAGTTTCTGCGGCGCTGAAGGCGCGCAGGCCTCACGGCGCCGCCGCCGGTGCGGCCTGCTCCTTCCACCAGCCGCCGCCCAGCGCCTGCAGCAGCGCCGCCGAATCGGCATAGCGGTCGGCTGCGGCCTGCGTGCGCTCGAGCAGCGTGGCGTGCAGCTTTCGTTGCGCGTCGAGCACTGCGTAGTGGCTCACGCCGCCGGCCTGGTAGCGCGCCGACACGATGTCGTGCTGGCTGCTCGCCAGCGCCGATGCGTCGGCGCGCTCCTTCAGCTTCTTGGAGTCGGCCTCCAGTGCGCGCAGCACATCGGCCACGTTCTGCAAGCCTTGCAGCACGACCTCCTGGTACGCCGCACCGGCCTGCTCGTAGCCCGCGACCGCGGCACGGCGCTTGGCCTGCAACTCGCCGCCGCGAAAGATCGGTTGCGTCAGCGTTGCCCCGAGCAGGTAGAAGCCGCTGCCGGCGGCGAACAGATCGCCACCGTTGGACGAGCCGATCGAGCCGACGGTGGCCGACAACGTGATCTGCGGGTACAGGTTGGCGGTGGCCACGCCAACCTTCGCGCCGGCCTGGCTCAACAGCGCCTCGGCAGCGCGGATGTCGGGCCGCTGGCGCGCCAGCTCCGACGGCAGGCTCAACGGCAGCTCGGCCGGCAACTGCAGGTCCGACAGCCGGAACTGCGGCAG
>JBIODO010000569.1:0-2135 GCA_044445225.1 Burkholderiales bacterium | reverse complement strand
GGCTGCTGAGTCGGCGAGCGCTTGCGCAGCCACGCCTTCAAACGAATCCGGCAGGTCGCCGCGGCAGCGCCGCTGCAGCTCCGCAGCGAGCTCGGGGTGGGCCGCGCGATAACGCGCCAGTTGCTCGTTCCAGCGTGATTGCCGCGCGGCGCCGGCTTCGCGCGCGTTCCACAACGCGGCCACACGGTCGGGCACTTCGAACGGCGCGGCGCTCCAGCCCAGAGCGTGCCGCGTGGCCGCAACTTCGCCTTCGCCGAGCGGCTCGCCGTGCGCCTTGGCGGTGCCGGCGCGTGTGGGCGCGCCTTTGCCGATGGTGGTGCGGCAGATGATCATCGTCGGCTGCGCCTGCGAACGCGCCGCCTGCGCGAGAGCGCCATCGACGGCGTCGACGTCGTGGCCGTCGACCGGGCCCAGCACATGCCAGCCGTAGGCGGTGAAGCGCTGGCGCACGTCGTCGGCGTACCAGGGCTTGACCGCGCCATCGATCGAGATGCCGTTGTCGTCATACAGCGCGATCAGCTTGTTCAGGCGCCACACGCCGGCCAATGCGCTGGCTTCATGGCTAATGCCTTCCATCAGGCAACCATCGCCGACGATCACGTAGGTGCGGTGATCGACCACCGCGTGATCGGGCCGATTGAAGCGCGCGGCCAGCAGCTTCTCGGCCAGTGCCATGCCCACCGCGTTGGCCAGGCCCTGCCCAAGCGGCCCAGTGGTGGTCTCGACGCCGGGCGTGATGCCGACCTCCGGGTGGCCGGGCGTGCGGCTGTGCAGTTGCCGGAAGCGGCGCAGCTCGTCGATCGGCAGGTCATAGCCCGTGAGGTGCAGCAGCGCATACAACAGCATCGAGCCGTGGCCATTGCTGAGCACGAAGCGGTCGCGGTCGATCCAGTGCGGGTCGGCGGGGTTGTGCTTCAGATGGCGCGTCCAAAGCGCGACCGCCACTTCGGCCAGACCCATCGGTGCGCCGGGGTGGCCGGAGTTGGCCTGCTGCACGGCGTCCATCGCCAGA
Source organism: Burkholderiales bacterium (assembly GCA_044445225.1). Taxonomy (GTDB): domain Bacteria; phylum Pseudomonadota; class Gammaproteobacteria; order Burkholderiales; family Burkholderiaceae_C; genus JAEUPI01. Next base: position 1,123 of record JBIODO010000569.1, on the reverse strand, counting down.
GCGCGGATGGCATTGGCCATCGTGCGCAGATCGGTGTCGGGCGTCGGCATGGGGCTTGAGGTTGCGCAGAAACGTGAGGTATTGATTCTAGGTGGCCGGTCTGGACCGCCCGCGGCCAGGGGCTGCGTGCACGACAATCAGCCTGGGAGTTCATCAACAAGGCCTTCGATCGGCGCGCCGTCACGTCGGCCCCCGCCACGGCGCGCAAAAAAACCGGCATGCACAAGAAAGTTGGAGCCTTGCGTCCGCTGCTGCGCGGACTGGTGCTGGCCGCCATCGTGCTGGTGGGCGTGGACTTGGCTCTGCTGGCGCTCGACCTGTGGCCAGGCCTGCGCTTGCCGCGCGGGCTCGGCGGGGGCTAGGTCAGCGCCGCGGTCTCGATGGCGCTGCTGGCCATCGTGATCGTGCTGGCGCTGCGCCTGGTGCGCGCGCTGAATCGCGCGGAGACCGCCGCGCGCCTGCAGCAGCAGGTGCTCGACGCGCTGCAGGCCGGGCTCGTGCTGTTCGACGCCGGCGGTCGCATCGTGTTCTGCAACGAGGATTTCCGCCGCGCCTATGCCAGCCTGGGCGCGGCCGGGCAGCCCGGCGCCAGCTACGAGCAACTGCTGCGTGCCGTGGTGGCCAACGGCATGGCGCCCGAGGCCGCGGGCCAGGAAGACGATTGGATCGCGCGCCGCCTGGCGGAGTTCGGGCGCACCGGACCAGGCCTGATGCGGCGCAGGCCCGATGGCAGCTGGCGCCGCATCGTCGAGTTGCGCCTGCCGGACGGCGGCGTGCTCGCGCACATCGTCGACGTGACCGACTTCGAGACCCAGCGGCGTGCGCTCGACCTAGCGCAGCGGGAGCTCGTGCGATCGCGCCAGCGCCTGGAAGACGCGATCGAGGCCATGCCCGCCGGCTTCGAGCTGTACGACGCCGAAGACCGCTTGGTGATGGTCAACCGCATGAACCTCGAGATGTACCCGCAGCTGGCCGACCTGGTGGGCCAACGGCCGACGTTCGATGAGGTGGTCCGCACCAACGCAGCGCGCGGCGGACTGCCGTTGCTGAACTCGCCCGCGCAGCTCGACGCCTGGATCGAACGCCGGCAGCGCGAGCGCAAGAACCCGGCCGAGGTGTGGGT
>JBIODO010000568.1:0-2145 GCA_044445225.1 Burkholderiales bacterium | reverse complement strand
GCTCGACCTCGCCTGGCGCCGCGCGCTCGACCTCGAAGCCGCACCAGCGGTTGAAGGCGGCGGTGTCGTTGATCGCACGCAGCAGGCTCAAGGGGTCGGCGGCTGGATTCATCATGGGGCTTTCAGGCGAGGGTGGCCCACAGTAGGACGGCCGACCGCCCGCCGCTGTCATCGCAGCGACACGGCGCTACAGTCGCCGCAACGTCGAACACCAAGACTCGAATCATGAATCCAGCCCTCGTCGAAGCGACCCGCGGCGGCATCGTCGAATCCGCGCACCGCGGCGCGCTGGCCATCGTCGACACGCGCGGCACCACCGTGCACGCGCTGGGCGACACCGCGCGGCCGGTGTTCGCGCGTTCGGCAGTCAAGGTGCTGCAAGCACTGCCGCTGGTCACCAGCGGCGCGGCCGATGCGTTTGCGCTCAGCGATGAGGAACTGGCGCTGGCTTGCGCCTCGCACAACGGGCAGGCGCAGCACGTGGCCACCGCCGCCGGTGTGCTGGCCAAGGCGGGGCTGGACGAAACGGCGCTCGAATGCGGCGTCCACTGGCCGCAGCACGAAGTCGCACAGCGTGAGCTCGCTGCGAGTGGCCTGCTGATGGAGACCCCCACGCTCCCTTCGGTCGCTGCCCCCCGTGGGGGTGCAGCGGGCTCGGGAGCGGCCCATCGCCCGCTGAGCGCGTTGCACAACAACTGCTCCGGCAAACACGCCGGGTTCCTGTGCGTCGGCTGCCTGATGGCGCGCGCACAGGGCCGCGATGCGCGCGAGTTCGTGCGCGGCTACGTGCGCGCCGAGCACCCGGTGATGCGCGAGGTCACGGCCGCGTTGCAAGCGGCCACCGGCGCCGACCTGTCGCGTGCGCCCGTGGGCATCGACGGCTGCTCGATCCCGACCTTCGGCATCGCGCTGACGCAGCTGGCGCTGGCGTTCGCCCGCGTGGCCACCGGCGTCGGCCTGAGCGCCGAGCGGGCGCGCGCTGCCGCGCGCCTGCGCGCCGCGGTGGCCAAGGCGCCGTTCCACGTCGCAGGCAGCGGCCGCTTCGACACCAAGGTGATGCAACGGCTGGGCGAACGCGTGTTTTGCAAGGTCGGCGCTGAGGGCGTGTTCTGCGCCGCACTGCCCGAGCAAGGGCTCGGCGTGGCCATCAAGGTCGACGACGGCAACAACGCGCGCGCGGCCGAGGTGGTGATGGCCACCGCGATCGAAGCCCTCGTGCGGCTGAGCGACGACGAGCGCGTCTTCATGCGGGGCTTGAGCGACGTGACGCTGAAGAACTGGAACGGCATTGAGGTCGGCGCGCTGCGCGCCACCGCCGAGTTGCGCAGGGCGTTCGCGCAGGCCTGATCCGCCTGGCTCTGACTTCATTCGTGGGATCGGCCGCGCCCAGGGGATCCCATTTCTTCCATCCTGCACGTAGGGTCGCATTGAACGGCCGATGGCGGTTGTGCAACCCAGAGCCAACCGCAACGCCGGTGCGCCTGACTGAGTGGCCACACGCCACCACAGCGCGATGGCGTGGCGACACGTTCAGGAGCAGATCATGAGCAAGCATTCCAGGATCTCGGGTTCGGTGTCTCCGTTGCTGTGGCTGGTGCCGGTGCCCTTCTTGCTGGCGATATTCCTGCCGCTGCAGCTGCCGCGCGGCGACACGCCGCCGGCGACCTTCGAGCGCGTCGCCAAGGCACCCGAGCGGGTGCAGCCGCAAGACACCACCGCATCGGCGGTGCAGCGCTCGACCCGCTGAAGGCGCATCGGGCACCGCGGCGTCGGCGGTGTCGGTTGGCGTTGAACCTTCGCCGCACGCGCTGCAACACACACCGCGAGGCCCGAACCCGAACGATGGGCCGTGGAGAAGACGATGAATCGCGCCACCCTGTTGATGTTCGCCGCCCTGGTCATGGCCTGCGCCGGCTTCATGATGCTCAGCCAGTCCGTGCATGCGGGCCCCGACGAGCTGTTCTTTCGCACCGCCGGGCTCGGCTTGGCCGTGAGCCGCTGAAGGCTGGCTGTCGATGTTCGCGCCCACCGCCAGCACAACGCCGACCCGGCTGCCCACGCTGATGTGGACGCTGGCCGCGGCGCTGTTGCTGCTCAGCGTGTTCGCGCCCGCCTTCGCGGTGGAGTCGCACGCCCAGGGCGAGG
>JBIODO010000567.1:0-2160 GCA_044445225.1 Burkholderiales bacterium | reverse complement strand
GGCGTGACCAGCGCGTCATAAGGTTGGCGCCCGATGCCGTCAAAGCGTGTGACCCGCGGCGCGCCCGGCTGCGACAGGTCGGCGATGCAGATCGCTTCGGCATCGAACAGCGCGTAGGCGAAGCGCCGCCCCGGCAAGTCGACCAGCCCGACCACGCGCGAGCGCTGGCCCTGCGCGGTGAATGCCGGTATGTCGGCCACCAGCTCGAGCGTGCGTGCATCGAACACCTTGACGCCGCCGGGTGTGTAGTTCTGTGCTGCCACCAGCGTGCCGTCGGCCGAGATCGCGCCGCCGATCGAGTTGCCGGCCTGCATCACACGCGCGTCAATGCGCTGCTGCAGCAGGTTGACGCGCGTCAGCGCACCGTCGCGGCCGAACACGAACGCGCTGGCGCCGTCGCGCGCGAACACCACCGAGGCGTGCGACAGGTCGCCCAGCCCCGGCACCTCGGCCAGCAGCGTGCGGGTGCTGGTGTTGACGATGGCCACCGTGCCGCGCGCGCGTTCGACCACGATGCCGAGGTCGCCAGTGCCTGTGCCCGTGCGTGCCGACGCGGCGCAGCCGCCGAGCCAGCCGGGCGCGATGGCCGCGGCGCCGAGCGTTGCCAGAAGACGGCGCCGCTTCATCGCGTTGCCCCCGCTGAAACCCCCTGCGGCGGCAGCTCGGGAAAGCCGCGCGCCAGCTGCTCGGCGATCCATCGCGCGTCTGCCTCGTCGAGCATCGCGCGCCACGGCGGCATCGGCGTGCCCGGGCGACCGTGCACGATGGTGGCCGCCATCGATTCGATCGGCTTGTCGGCCAGCGCGGCGGGGGTCAGCGCAGGGCCTAACCCGCCGGTCAGGCGCATGCCGTGGCAGGCGCCGCAATCGTTGCGCACCATGCGCACCAACGCCTGCTGACGCGCCTCTGGCAGCGGGTCGTGCGCGGCGGCGCCACCGGCCCAAACGGCCAGCGGCATCGCCAGAGCTGCCATGGCACGACGCACGGCCTCGCCACTCAGCTTTTGAGGATCAGTTCGATCGCCGCCTTGAGGTCGGCGTCGTTGATCTTGTCGGGCGGATTGGGGGCCATCGGTACCGGGCCGAAAGTGCCCGAGCCGCCCTTGCGCACCTTGTCCATCAGCTTGACGGCGACGTCCTGGCCCTTGTACTTGGCGGCGATCTCCTTGAACGAGGGGCCGACGATCTTCTTGTCGGGTGCGTGGCAGGCCGTGCAGCCGGCCGCGGCCATCGCCTCCTGCGTCCCGGCCCAGGCGCCGGTGGCAGCCAGCGCGAGGGCACAGGCGGCCAGCGCCGCGGTGTGTTGCGTCTTCATCGTGCGTTCTCCATCAATAGATGTCGTGCTGCGTGTTGTGCACGTTGAAGTGGCCGGTGGGCGTGATCAGGCGCGGATCCTTGATCACCGCCTTCAGCGCCAGCGTCTTGTCGTCGACGACCACCAGCGCGCTCTGCTTGTCCTTGGCCGACCACACCGAGAACCACACCTCGTCGCCAGCCTTGTTGTATTCGGGCTGCACGACACGCATCGCGCCGCCGTCGCTGATGCCGGCCCATTGCGCGATCGGCAGCACCTTGAAGCCGGCCTTCAGGTCTTTGATGTCGTACACCGCCACCGACTGGCTGATCTTCGGGTCAGGATTCAGCGGCGTGTCGATGTACAGGTGCTGCGACTTCGGGTGCGTCTTGATGAACAGGTTGCCGCCGCCCTGGCCGTCGATCGTCTCGCAGACCTTCCACGCGTAGTCCTTGTGCTTCTGCGGATCGGTGCCGATCAGCGAGATCTTTTCGCTGCCCAGGTGGCCCGTGGCCCACACCGGACCGCATTTGGGATGCACGAAGTTCGCGCCGCGCCCGGGGTGCGGGATCTTGTCGACCTCGACCAGCGAAGCGAGCTTGCCTTCCTTGGCGTCGACGACCGCGATCTTGTTGGACTGGTTGGCCGCCATCATCACGTAGCGGTGGCTCGAATCCCAGCCGCCGTCGTGCAGGAAGCGCGCCGCGGGAATCTCGGTGACGGTCAGGTTGTTGATGTCCTGGTAGTTGACCATCAGGATCTTGCCGGTCTCCTTGACGTTGACCACGAATTCGGGCTTGAAGTGCGAGGCCACGATCGCCGCCACGCGCGGCTCGGGGTGGTATTCCTGCGTGTCGACCGTCATGC
>JBIODO010000566.1:0-2165 GCA_044445225.1 Burkholderiales bacterium | reverse complement strand
GCCACCATCGGCTTGGCATAACCCAGCCATCCGGTTTCGACGACGCGCTTCATGCCGAACAGGAACACGGCGGTCACCGCCAGCGCGAGCAACAGGAACGCCAGCACCAGCCGCCACTTGAGCGAATGGCGCATCGAGTGGCGCCAGCGCACGCACCTGGCCTTGAAGCCTTCGTGCGATCGGTGCCAGCGTGCGTGCGCGGTGGCCGGCGCCGCCGGCGGTGGAGTGACCGCACTCACGTTCGCACCCCGGCGAACGTGTAGCCCGCGTTGCGCAGCGTCTTGATGCAGTCCAGCGGCTCGAGCTTGCGCCGCAGGCGGCTCACCAGGATGTCGACCGCGCGCGTGTGGATGTCTTCGGCCGACTGGCCGCGCAGCTTCTCGAGGATGTCGTCGCGGCTGAACACCTTGGCCGGCGCCTGCGCCAGCATCACCAGCAGATCGAACTCGGTGCTGGTGAGCTCGATCACCTCGCCCTGGCGCTGCACGGTGCGTCGATCCAGATCGATCGCCAGGCCGCCTTCGAAGCGCAGCTGGCGCGCGCCGTTGGCCGCCGCGGGCGCGGTGCGGCGCAGGATCGTCTGGATGCGCGCCAGCAACTCGCGCGGCTCGAACGGCTTGGGCAGGTAGTCGTCGGCGCCGAGCTCGAGGCCGACCACGCGGTCCATCACGTCGCCGCGTGCGGTGAGCATGATGATCGGGATCTGGCTGTCCTTGCGGATCGTGCGGCACAGCTCGAAGCCGTCCATCTCGGGCAGCATCACGTCGAGGATCGCCACGTCGAAGCCGCCCTGGCGCAGGCGTTTCAAACCCTCGCTCGGCCGCGTGGCGTGCTGCAGATCGAACTCGAAGCGCCGAAAGTACGCGGCCAGCGGCGCTCCGAGTTGTTCGTCGTCGTCGATCAGCAGCAATCGCGGCATCGGTTGAGGTTCAGATCCAGCGGCGCACGCTGGCCGCGTAGTCACTGTACCAACCGCCGAACGCGCGCTGCAGCTGTGCCTCCTCGTGCGGGATGTGCACGGCGGCGACGATGGCCACGAAGTTCGCAGCGGCGATCGCCATGAACGGCACGCCCGCGGCCAACCCGAAGCCCAGCATCATCACCGCCATGCCCAGGTACATCGGGTTGCGGCCGAAGCGGAACGGCCCGTGATCGACCAGCGTCAGTGGCTGCGCGGTGGGCGGCAGCGGCGTACCGGTGCGGCGGAAACACCACCAGGCCCATGCCATCCAGGCGAAGCCGGCCAGCATCGCGAGCCCACCACCGGCGATCGAGCGGCCCAGCGGCGCACTGATGCCGAACACGATCGCGTGCAGCGCCAGTGCGATCATCGTCAGGGCGCGCGCAAGGCTCGGTGGCCGCAGCCGCAGCCAGCGGCTGGCGGGTGCCGCCTGCGCGCGCGGCACCACCGTAACCAGCGCGCGCGCCGGCGAAAGCTCAGTGGCCCCAGCCATGGTGGCCTCGTGACATGAAGTCACGCACCTTCTGCTGTTGCTCGGGCCTCAGGCTGTCGTAGAAGTCGCCAATTGCGGCGATCAGCTCGGGGCTCTTCGACTGGATCGTCTGCGCCTTGCCATCGATGAAGGCCTTGGCCTTGGCGCGATCGAAGGTGTTGCCCGCCACCAGCGACTGGATTTCGGCGCGCGGGTCGGTGCCGCCCGTCAAAGCCTGGCGCTGCGCGCGCAGCTGGTCGGCCAGTGCGCCGAGTTTGGCCTTCTGCGCGTCGTCGAGATCCAGGCGGCTGCCCACACGATCCATCATCCACGCCTTGCGCTTGGCGACGTCCTCGTCGCTCATGCTGTTCCAGTCGCCGCCGTGCTGGTAGCGATGCGAGCAGGCGGCCAGCCCGCCGAACAAGACCGATGCACCGAACACGCCGATCAGCGTGCGTTTGAGCCAGCGTTTCATAGGGTTCCCTTCGAGTGGCCATCACGGCCGAGCGTTGAACATGGCGTGATGGTGCGCACCGCGCGGCGCGGCGTCCTTTCGACGCCGTATCGCCGTGTATCGTTTTTTGTCGCGCCGAAGCGCGGGCGCCCGTGCTCAGCGCAGCGGCAGGCGCGCGATGCCCGCGGCGAGCGCCAGGCCGCACAGCGAAAACGCGCCGGTCACCAGCCACGTGAAATGCCAACCACCCGCCACGCCGGCCACCCACGCTACCAGCG
>JBIODO010000565.1:0-2173 GCA_044445225.1 Burkholderiales bacterium | reverse complement strand
CTCGCCGCGCTGCCGGTGATGGCCGAGTTCAAGACGCATCTGCGTGAACTCGACGTCGCGGTGTTCGACGGCGTATTCGGCAACCCCACTTGTGCGCAGGTGATGGCAGGCAGCAAGGCGTTCAAGGCCCATGGCGCCGACAGCGTGATCGGTTTCGGCGGCGGCGCCGCGCTCGACGTGGCCAAGGTCATCGGCGTGATGGCCACGCATGCGGGCGACGTGCTCGAGTACGTATGGGACCACCCTCAGGTGCGGCCGATCACCCACGAACTGCCCTACTTCGTGGCGTTGCCCACGACGTCGGGCACCGGCTCCGAGGTCGGCCGCTCGTCGGTGGTGTCGGAGAACGACACGCATCACAAGCGCACGGTGTTCAGCGCGAAGATCCTCGCGAAGACCGTGTTCGCCGACCCCGAGCTGACGCTCGCACTGCCCGGCCCGGTCACCGCGGCCACGGGCATGGATGCACTCACGCACAACATCGAGAGCTACCTCTCGCCGGCTTACCACCCGCTGTGCGACGGCATCGCGCTCGAGGGCCTGCGCATCGGGGCACGCGCGCTGGCCATTGCCGTGCGTGAGCCGGGCAACCTGAAGGCCCGCGCCGACATGATGATGTGCTCGATGATGGGCGCCATCGCGTTCCAGAAGGATCTGGGTTCGGTGCACGCGTGCGCGCACGCGCTGGGCGCGGTGTGCGACCTGCACCACGGGCTGGCCAACGCGCTGATGATCGACACCGTGCTCGACTGGAACCGCGAGGCCGTGCCGGAGAAGTTTGCTGAACTCTCGCACGCCGCCGCTGTCGACCCCGATAGCGACGGGGCGGCGTTCATCGGCTGGTTGCGTGCGCTCAAGGCGCAGATCGGCATCAGCGGTGGGTTGGCCGCGCGCGGCGTGACAGGCGCCCATTTGCCGCAACTGGTGCCGTTGGCCGCGAAGGATTTCACCGCACTGACCAACCCGCGCCCCACGGTCGAGGCAGACTACGAACGATTCTTTCAGTCCGCGATGTAGCTTTGTATGACCGAGCGCCTGAAGATCGGCATCTCCGCTTGCTTCTTCCACGCCGATGCCGCACGCCCGATTTTCACCGGCAAGACGCTGCAGTACATCGAGCAGTCGGTGGCGCACTGGGTGGCCTCGCAAGGCGCGCTGCCGGTGATGGTGCCCTCGCCGCTGGGCGACACGTCGCGCGGCACCGTCGGCTTCGGCGACTACGCAGCCTGGCTCGACGGCCTGGTGCTGATGGGCGGCTCCGACATGTGGCCGGGCCACTACGGCGAGGAGCCGCTCAAGCCGCAGTGGGCCGGCGACCGCGTGCGCGACGAGTACGAGACCGCGTTGGCACGCGCTTTCGTTGCAGCGGCCAAGCCGGTGTTCGGCGTGTGCCGGGGCCTGCAGGTGCTCAACGTCGCATTCGGCGGCACGCTGCTGCAAGACATCAGCCTGCTGCAACCGCAATCGCTGGCGCACCGCAACGCCGAGTTGTATGACAAGCACTTTCATGCCGTCGAATTCGTGCCGGGCACACGGCTCGCGCAGCTGTACCCGGGCACTGCGCGCGTCAGCGTCAACAGCGTGCACCACCAGGGCATCAAGTCGTTGGCGCGCGACTTCGAGGTCGAGGCGCGGTGCCCCGACGACCAGCTGATCGAGGCCGTGCGCTGGCGCGGGCCCAGCTTCGTGGCCGCGGTGCAGTGGCATCCGGAGTTTCACCGCCCCGCCGAGCAAGGCGTGATCGACGACGCGCCGATCCTCAAAGACTTTCTCGACGCTTCGCGGGCCGCCCGCGTGGTCGCATGAGCCCCGCCCGGCAGCCCGTAGGGGCTCATTCCCGCCTGGCGGGAACGCGCGCAGCGCGAAGGGTGCCCCAATGAATCCGCACCAGCGCCCGCTGCTGATCGGCGTGTCGGCGCGCATCTACACCCCGGGAACGCCCGGCATCCACATCAGCGGCATCTGGACCAAGAACATCCACTACCTCGAGCAGTCGGTGGCGCACTGGGTGCTGTCGGGCCATGCGATGGCGGTGATGATCCCGGCGGTCACCAAAGACAGCATCGTCACGCGCAGCGATCTCGACCTCGATGACTACGCCGACACGCTCGACGGCCTGATGCTGCAAGGCGGCAACGATGTCGCGCCCGAGACCTACGGCGAGACGCCGCTG
>JBIODO010000564.1:0-2175 GCA_044445225.1 Burkholderiales bacterium | reverse complement strand
GTCTCGAAGGCGAGCACGCGGTCGCCGGGCGACAGGGTGTTGGTGAGCGCCGCCTCCCAGGCGCCGGTGCCCGAGGCCGGATAGATCACCACCGGATGCCGCGTGCGGAACACCTGCTTGAGCCCGCCGATGACCTTCAACCCGAGGGCGGCGAACTCGGGGCCGCGGTGGTCGATGGTGGGCAGGCTGATAGCACGAAGGACGCGATCAGGCACCGGGCTGGGCCCCGGAATCTGCAGGAAGTGGCGGCCGCTGGGATGGTGGTCGAGGGCGATCATGGTGCTGTGGCGGGCGAACGCCCAGGCAAACGCAGCCCACATTTTTTGCATACAAAATGGCGTTGTCAAGCCGATCGACGTGCCCGTTCACTCGAAAGTCTGGCGCGCAGCATGGCTTGCGAGGCGGTCCTTTTGCATACAAAATTACGCCACCCAAGACCCTGGCCATGGCCGACGTCATTCCGATCCGCAGCACGGTCTTGCACGAGCAGGTGGCGCGCAAGCTGCGCGCGATGCTGGTCGAGGGCCGCATCGCGGCCGGCAGCAAGCTCAACGAGCGTGAATTGTCCGAGCGGCTGCAGGTGTCGCGCACGCCGTTGCGCGAGGCGATCAAGCAGCTCGCAGCCGAGGGCCTGGTGGCGCTCAAGCCGCACCGTGGCGCGGTGGCCATTCAGCTCGACGAGCCCGAGGTGCAGCACAGCTTCGAGCTGATGGCCGCACTCGAGGGTCTGTCGGGCGAGCTGGCGGCGCAACGCATCAGCGAGGCCGAGCTGCAGGCCATCCGGGCGCTGCACTTCGAGATGATGGCCGCGTTCACACGGCGCGACCTGAGTGCGTACTACCGCCTCAACGCGCAGATCCACGCCGCCATCAATGCAGCGGCCAAGAACCCGGTGCTGGCACGCACCTATGCGCAGACCAACGCGCGGCTGCAGGCGCTGCGCTTTCGCTCCAACCAGGATGAGCGCAAATGGAAGCGCGCTGTCAGGGAGCATTCGCAGATGATCGATGCGCTGGCTGCACGCGACGCCATGGCCTTGCGCCAACTGCTGATCACGCACCTGAATCACAAGCGCGACGTGGTGCTCGAGATGATGCGTGCCGGCACGCTGAAGATGACCTCGAAAGCATAGGATGAAGGACCCTTCATGCAGTGAGTGCGCGCGGCGCGGCGGGCGGTACCCGCAGTGGGCTCCCGCCTGCGGCTTTGCCTCGCTCCAGATCGAGCGGCTCCGCGACGTCGCCGAACAACGATGAAGCTCGAAGACGCATCGCGGCTGCAGCCTGACACCGACACCAGCATGGCGTTGGCTGCGCAACTGCGTTCGCACACCCGCGGCGAGGTGCTGTTCGACGATGCCTCGCGCGGCCGTTATGCCACCGACGCATCGATCTACCAGGTGACGCCGGTGGGCGTGTTCGTGCCCACCGACGATGCCGATGTGCGCAGCGCGATCCAGATCGCGCGGGAGTTGAAGGTACCGGTGTTGCCGCGCGGCGCCGGCACCAGCCAGTGCGGCCAGACGGTGGGCGCCTGCCTGGTGATCGACGGCAGCAAACACCTGCGCAGCGTGCTCGCGCTCGACGTCCACGCTCGCACCGCGCGCGTGCAACCCGGCTTGGTGCTCGATCATCTGAACGCGCAGCTCAAGGGTCATGGCCTGTGGTTTCCGGTCGACGTGTCCACCAGCGCGCAGGCCACGCTGGGCGGCATGGCCGGCAACAACTCCTGCGGCTCGCGATCGATCGCCTACGGCAACATGGTGCACAACGTGCTGGGCGCGCATCTGCGGTTGGCCGACGGTGCGGCGCTGCACGCGGGGCCGCTCGGCTCGCTCAGCGGCCGCGCGGCTGACACCGCGCGCTTCGTGCGGGCACTGGCCGATGCCTGCCGCGGTGACATCGAGGCGTACTGGCCACGCGTGATGCGCCGCGTCGCCGGCTACAACCTCGACATCTTCCATCCGCAAAGCGAGCGGCCCTACACCGCCGACGGTTCGGTGAACCTGGCCCACCTGTTTGTCGGCGCCGAGGGCACGCTCGCGTTCACGCGCAGCCTGAGCCTGCGGCTCTCGGAGCTGCCGCGCGCCCGGGTCCTGGGCGTGGTCAACTTCCCGACCTTTCGCGCCGCGATGGAGGCGGCCCAGCACATCGTGAAGCTCGGCCCGACGGCGGT
>JBIODO010000563.1:0-2184 GCA_044445225.1 Burkholderiales bacterium | reverse complement strand
TAGTGCACGTCGACCTGCGAGAACTCCAGTCGCCGCGTCATCGCCGGGAACACCGCGCAATAGCCTTCGCAGTAGCGGCACGCGTTGCAGATCTGCAGCATGCGCGCGGCGTCGCTCACGCCGATGCTCGGCATGCCCTCGGTCAGCGCGGCGGCCTCGCGCGCCAGCGCGTCAAGCGACTGCATGCGATGCCCCCGACGACGCTGCGGCCGCGGCGCTGCTGCCGGCGATGCGGCCGAACGCGGTGCCGATGCTCATGCCCACGCCCGCGGTGTAGCCGGCCGAGCACGTTGCCGGCCATCATCTCGCCGGCGACGAACAGGTTGTCGCTGGCGCGGCCGCCGAATCGCACCGCGGCCGTGTGATCAGTCTTCAGGCCCAGGTAGGTGAACGTGACGCCGGGCCGCAGCGCATAGCCCAAGAACGGTGGCGTGTCGATGCGCCGCGCCCAATGCGACTTGGGCGGCGTCAAGCCCGCGGTGCGGCAATCGTCGAGCGTGGTGTGATCGAACGCGTCCCCGCGCACCGCGTCGTTGAAGGTCCGCACGGTGTGCACCAGCCGCGCCTCTTCGAGCCCGAGTTGCCGCGCCAGCGCCGGCACCGTGTCGGCCCGCATGCCGGGGAACACCGGTGGCATGAAGCGGCCGATCGCCTTGGCGTCGATGATCGAGTAGGCGATCTGCCCGGGCTGCTGCGCCACCAGCCGGCCCCAGACGGCGTAACGCTTGGGCCAGAAGTCTTCGCCCTCGTCATAGAAGCGCTGGGCGTCGCGGTTGACCACGACACCCAGCGACACGCAGTCGATGCGCGTGCAGATGCCGCCGTCGTACAGCGGCGCGCGCGCATCGATGGCCACCATGTGGGCTTGCGTTGCCTCGCCCACCGGGTCGGCGCCGGCGTCGAGCATGAACTTCAGCGGCACGCCGGTGTTGAAGCGCGTGCCGCGGATCAGAAAGTTGTCGGCCGGGCATTCGTCGTGCTCGTTGCGGCCCCACGCCTGGCGCAACCACTCGAGGTTGGACTCGAAGCCGCCCGCGGCCAGCACGCACGCGCGCGCCGCAATGCGCTCGCCGAGCACGAAGGCGGCTTCGAAGCGGCCGTCGCGCAGTTCCAGGCGATCCACCGGCGCGTCGTAGCGCACCTGCACGCCCAGCCGCTCGGCGCTGCGGTAGTAGGCGTTGACCAGCGCCTTGCCGCCACCGAGAAAAAACGCATTGGTGCGCGCGGTGTGCAGCGCGCTCGGCAGCGACGGCTGAAAGCGCACGCCGTGGCGCATCATCCAGAGCCGGCAGGTGCTGGAGGCGCGGATCACCAGACGCGCCAGCGCCTCGTCGGTGGTGCCGCCCGTGACCTTGAGCAGGTCTTGCCAATACTCCTCTTCGGGGTAGGCATCCACCAGCACGTCTTCGGGCGCGTCGTGCATGCAGCGCAAGTTGCGCGTGTGCTGCGAGTTGCCGCCGCGCCATTCGCGCGGCGACGCTTCGAGCAACAGCACCGACGCGCCCGCCTCGCGCGCCATCAATGCCGCGCACAGCGCCGCGTTGCCTCCTCCGATCACCAGCACGTCGATCAAACGATCCACCCCATTGTGCGGGTGTACATGCCATCGAGCATAACCCGCCGATCTGCGCCGGCCCGTGTCAGAAGCTGATCGCCAGCCCCACGGTGGAGCCGCGCATACCGGGACCGAACTTGTAGCGCGCGACCAGGCGCCAGCGGGTGGCCCAGCGATCGAGCGCGCTCGAGTCGAGCTCGAGCCCGAACCCGATGGAACTCATTTGCGTGATGCCGACCTCGGTCTCATCACCGAGATAGCGTGTGGTGGCGACCTCGTACACATAGCGCACCGGCCGCTCCCAGACCGTGCCCCAACCGGTGGGCACGCGCATGCGCGCCCACAGGCTCACGCTCTCGGATTTGGCGTGGCCCACCACGCCAAAGTTGCTGTCGCCATAGCTGCGAAGCTCGACATTGGTGTAGCGAAGTTCGATATCGTCATCGTGCTCGGGCGCGAACTTCTCGTAGTCCAGCATCAGCGCGCCGCCGAGCCCGTAGGCCCTGAGCGTGCCGCCGTCGAGGAACGACAGATCGACATTGGTGTTATTGTCGACCCAGAACTTGGCGAACTTCAGGTCGCTGACCACCCTGCCGAGCGTGAAATTGAAGATCGGCCGGATGACCCAG
>JBIODO010000562.1:0-2201 GCA_044445225.1 Burkholderiales bacterium | reverse complement strand
CGGGCCGCCGCCGGGGCTGCCGGCGGGCCTTGGGCCGCGCGAAGGCTTCTGCTGCCCCTGCGGCGCGCGGGCGTCGCGCGGCGCATGCGTGCCTTGCAGCGGGTTGGCGGCGCGCGACGGATGCATCGTCTGTGAGCCACGCCCTTGCGGCGGACGTGCCGGCCGCCCACCGTTGCCGCCGCGCCGGTTGCCGCCGACGCCGATCGTCATGCGGCCGAGCACGATCGGTTCGGCGCGCTCGCTCGGGTCGGGTTCGAAGCCCTTGATCACCTCGCGCGGGATTTCCTTGTGGATCAGCCGCTGGATGTCGCGCAGGAAGATCTCTTCGTCGACGCAGGCCAGCGAAATCGCTTCCCCGCTGGCACCGGCACGCCCGGTGCGGCCAATGCGGTGCACGTAGTCTTCGGGCACGTTGGGCAGTTCGAAGTTCACCACGTGTGGCAGCTGGTCGATGTCGATGCCGCGCGCCGCGATGTCGGTGGCCACCAGCACGCGCAGGTCGCCGCTCTTGAAGTCGGCCAGAGCCTTGGTGCGTGCGCCCTGGCTCTTGTTGCCGTGGATCGCCATCGCGGTGATGTCGCACTTGTTGAGGAACTCGGTCAGCCGGTTGGCGCCGTGCTTGGTGCGCATGAACACCAGCACCTGGTGCCAGTCGCCCTGCAGGATCAGGTGCGCGAGCAGGTCCTTCTTCTTGTCGCGGCTGACCGGGTGCACCCGTTGCGCCACCAGCTCGGCCGGCGCATTGCGGCGTGCCACCTCGATCAGCGCCGGTTGGTTCAGCAGCCGGTCGGCGAGTGACTTGATCTCGTCGCTGAAGGTGGCTGAGAACAGCAGGCTCTGCTTCTTCGGTGGCACGATAGCGAGGATCTTCTTGATGTCGTGGATGAACCCCATGTCGAGCATGCGGTCGGCCTCGTCGAGCACGAAGATCTGCACGTGGCTCAGGTCGAGCGTGCGCTGGCCATGGTGGTCGAGCAGGCGTCCTGGCGTGGCCACCAGGATGTCGACACCGCGCTTGAGCTTGTCGATCTGCGGCTGCATGCCCACGCCGCCGAACATCACCATGCTGCGCAACGGGAGGTGCTTGCCGTAGGTGCGCACACTTTCTTCCACCTGCGCGGCCAGCTCACGGGTGGGGGTGAGGATCAGCGCGCGAATCGGGATGCGGCCGCGTGGACCGTGCGACGGGCCACCTCGTGGCCCTTCGTCGCGCGGTGCCGCTTGCGCCTGCAGCCGCTGCAGCATCGGCAGCACGAAGCCGGCGGTCTTGCCGGTGCCGGTTTGCGCGCCGGCCAGCAGGTCGCCGCCGTTCAGCACGGCCGGAATGGCCTGCGCCTGGATCGGCGTCGGGGTTTCGTAGCCGTGATCGTGCACGGCACGGACAAGCGGCTCGATCAAGCCGAGATCAGTGAACTTCATTGGATTTTGATTGCGCTCCGTTGCGTCGGGAGCGCCAAGCATCGGCCTGCTGCCGCTCGCGTCACGAGGGCACCAGTCGGTGGAGGCTGACGGATTGGGAAGCGTCGGAAGCGACTGCGACGGCGTGACTGGAAGTGGCGTCGCAGTCGGCATTGTACCCGTTCACCCGCGTGCACCTTGCGGCGCAGGTCACAATACACGGTTTCGCTGCCCAGACACCTCGATCACCATGGCTCAGTACGTCTACACAATGAACCGCGTCGGCAAGATCGTGCCGCCGAAGCGGCAGATCCTGAAGAACATCTCGCTGTCGTTCTTCCCCGGCGCCAAGATCGGCGTGCTGGGCGTCAACGGTTCGGGCAAGAGCACGCTGCTGAAGATCATGGCCGGCCTCGACCACGAGATCGAGGGCGAGGCCGTGCCGATGCCCAACCTGAAGATCGGTTACCTGCCGCAGGAGCCGCAGCTCGAGGCGACGCAATCGGTGCGCGAGGCGGTGGAGCAGGGCATCGGCGGCGTGCTCGAGGCCAAGAAGCGTCTCGACGAGGTGTACGCCGCGTACGCCGAGCCCGATGCCGACTTCGACAAGCTGGCTTCCGAGCAGGCCGAGCTCGAGGCGCTGATTGCCTCTGCGGGCTCAGAGAACACCGACCACCAGCTCGAGATCGCCGCCGACGCGTTGCGCTTGCCGCCGTGGGACGCCGAGATCGGCAAGTTGTCGGGCGGCGAGAAGCGCCGTGTCGCGTTGTGCCGCCTGCTGCTGTCCAAGCCCGACATGCTGT
>JBIODO010000561.1:0-2212 GCA_044445225.1 Burkholderiales bacterium | reverse complement strand
GCCTCATCGCGGCGTTCGCCTCGGCCGATGGTGGCCACTGGTCGGGCACCAGCCAGTGGGCGATCTCGTCGTAGGTTGCGTTCACCGGCAGCGGCTTGCTGAAGTCGTGGAAATTGCGGTTCAGATCAACGTTTTCGTGCGTCGTGCGCCGCCACCATGAAAAGCCGTACGGGTTGAGGCCATGCACGAACAGCACGGCCGCACCGGTGCGCTCGGCCGCAGCACGGAACTCGGCGTCGTCAAGCAGCGACACCTGCGCGCCCGAGCCGCAGAATCCCTCCACGCCGTGGCAGGCGCTGCTCAGGACTAACAACGAATGAGCCTGCGGCGGGCCCAGCCGCGCCACGTCCATCGCCAACGGCTCACCGTCGCGACCGCGACGTGGGTGCTCGTGGCCGCTGACGGACAAACCCGCCGCACGCGCGGCGGCGAGGAATTTCTGGCGTGCCTCGGCGTAGCTCTGGGCGAACGAGTCGGCGGCTTTCATCGAGGTGTGCGGGCGGGTCGTGCTGCGATCGAATCGACGGTCAGCGCGGCGCCGCCAGCCACGCCTCGGCCAGGCGCACCCAGACGGTGGCACCCAGCGGGATCAGGTCGTCGTTGAAGTCGTAGCTCGGGTTGTGCAGCATGCATGGGCCCATGCCGTGGCCGCCCGCGCGGTGGGCGCCGTCGCCATTGCCGATCAGGAAATAACAACCCGGCTTGCCCTGCAGGAAGTAGCTGAAGTCTTCGGCGCCCATCGTCGGTTCGAAGTCGTGCACGTTGTCCGTGCCCACCACCTCGGCCAGCAGCTTGCGCGCGAAATCGGTCTCGGCCTTGTGGTTGATGGTGGGTGGGTAGTTGCGCGTGAAGGCGAAGTCGCAGCCGCATTCGAAGGCGGCACAGGTGCTCTCGGCGATGGTCTTCATGCGCCGCTCGATCAGGTCGAGCACTTCAGTCGTGAATGTGCGCACCGTGCCCTCGACCACGCAGACCTCGGGAATCACATTGGTCGCTTCGCCGGTGTGGATCATCGTCACCGAGATCACGCCGGTGTCGAGCGGGCGCTTGTTGCGGCTGATGATGGTCTGGAACGCCTGCACCATCTGGCACGCGGCGGGCACCGGGTCGATGCCGTTGTGCGGCATGGCGCCGTGTGCGCCCTTGCCCTTGATGGTGATCTTGAACTCGTTGCTTGACGCGAACACCGGTCCGTCGCGCAACGCAAACTGGCCCACCGCCATGCCTGGCCAGTTGTGCGCGCCGAAGATGGCCTCCATCGGGAACTTGTCGAACAGGCCGTCCTTCATCATCTCGCGCGCACCGCCGCCGCCTTCTTCGGCCGGCTGGAACACCAGGTACACGGTGCCATCGAACGTGCGGTGCTTGCTCAGGTGCTTGGCCGCCGCCAGCAGCATGGCGGTGTGGCCATCGTGCCCGCATGCGTGCATCTTGCCGGCATGCGTGCTGGCGTGCGCGAACCGGTTGACCTCGGTCATCGGCAGCGCGTCGATGTCGGCACGCAAGCCCACGGCGCGCTTGGAGTTGCCGTTCTTGACGATGCCGACCACGCCGGTTTGCCCCAAGCCGCGGTGGATCGGGATGCCCCAATCGGTGAGCGCCTTGGCGATCACGTCGGCGGTGCGCTGCTCCTCAAAACACAGTTCGGGATGGGCGTGGATGTCGCGGCGCAGCGTCGTGATGGCGGCCGCGTCGGCCAAGATGGATTCGATCAGGCGCATGACGGCTCCGGCTTTCCACGGCAGGGCAGCCAGTGTACGTCGGCCCTCCCGGGCCTTGCCGCTGCTCGGAAACCGGGGCCGGGGTCAGACGCGCACGCCGCCGAACTCGGTGAGCATCGTCAGGTCGACGTACTGCGACGCCACGTGACGGCGCGCGTTGTAGTTGACGACGAAGCCGCCGATGTCGACGCTTTGCATCGATTCCAGCGCTGCAATCAGCGTGTCGCGTGTCACGCCCTTGCCGGCGCGTTTCAGGCCTTCGGCGAACACCTTGGCCGCCACGTAGCCTTCGATGCTCGAGTAGTTCGCCTTGTACTCGGCGCCTCCGCGCTGCACCGCAGCGAGGTACTCGCGCGCGATCGGCGACTTTGGCTGGAACGGAAAGGGCATCACCTGGCTGACGGCCACACCGCGCGCGTCGTGCCCGAGTTCCTCGGACAGCGCCTGCGTGCCGACGAACGAAACGTTGTAGAACGTGCCACCGAAGCCGG
>JBIODO010000560.1:0-2239 GCA_044445225.1 Burkholderiales bacterium | reverse complement strand
TACCGCGCTGTGGCTCAAGCAGCAGGAAGACATCGACATCGATTGCGGCGGCATCATCGAGGGCGGCGACACCATCGACACGGTGGGCGAGCGCATCTTCCGCCTGATGCTGGCCACCGCGTCGGGCGAGAAGACCAAGAGCGAATTGCACGGTTACGGGCAGAACGAGTTCGTGCCCTGGCAGCTTGGCGCGGTGATGTAGCGCGGCTTCAGCGGGTCTTCGACCGCGGCTTGGCGGTGCCGCGCGAACGCGCGGCCGGGTGACCGAAGCTCGAGACCATGGCATCGAGCCCGAGGTCGAACGTCGCATCCCAATGCTGGCGCTGGAAATACGGCGCCGCCGAGATCAGCGCCGGGCAATGCGCTCGGATGTACGCCTCGCTCACCGGCTCGGCCGCCGACGGGCCCTTCGCGTAGCCAGCCGTCTCGTCGAGGCAGGCGCCCACCAGGTAGTAGCCCACGGCACGAAACTGGCGCGCCGCCGCTTCGGGTTCGGGCTCGAGGTCGCGGATCATCGCGATCACCGCGTCGATGAAGCGCACGCCGGTGGGCGTGTTGAGCCGGTGCACGGCCACCAGCGGGAACAGCGCGGGCAAGCGGTTGGCCATCGCGCGGTAGGCGTGGCACAGGCGGCGCAGTCGCTCGCTGGGGTCGATGCCGGGCGGCGGCAGCTCCACCGACGCGATCGCGTGGTCGACCATCGCGTCGAGCAGGTGCGCCTTGCTCGGAAAGTGGTGGTAGATGCTCATCGCCTCGCAGCCCAGGCGCTCGCCGAGGCGGCGCGTGCTCAGGCGCGACAGGCCATCTTGATGCACCTGCTCGAGCGCGGCCTGCACGATGCGCTCGCGCGACAACGGTTCGCGCGCGGCGCTGGGTTTGCGTGGGGCGCGTGGTTTGACGGTGGGCTTGCGGCGGGGTGATGGCATGGGCCGATGGTAGCCAGAAGCGCGATATCGGATACAGGGACTTACAGTGTAAACCCGGATCCGGTGGATGGACTTACATCGTAAGCTTACCGCGCTTACACCGTAAGAACCGTCTGCCAAGGCCGACTCAGGGCCTGCGGTTCCCGGCAGTGGGCCGATCAAGGAGCATCGCATGGACCCGATCGAGATCGTTCCGTTGCTGATTCCGCTGAGCTACTTCGTCGCGCTGGCGATCGAAGCGCGATGGCCGGCGCGCGCCTTTCCGCCACGGCGCGGCTGGCGCTGGGTCGGGGTGGGTTTCCTGGCGCTCATCGCCACCACCGGTTCGGTGGTGCCGCTGCTGCTGCCGGTCGATTGGATGGCCGCCCACCGCTGGATCGACGGCACACGGCTGGGCGTGGCGGGCGGCACCCTCGTCGGCTGGCTGACGCTGTCGTTCGTGGCGTACCTGTACCACCGCACATCGCATGCGTGGTCGCCGCTGTGGCGCATCAGCCATCAGATTCACCACAGCCCGCAGCAGGTCGACGTGTCGGGCTCGGCGCTGTTCCATCCGTTCGAGATGGTGGTGCAGGTGCTGCTGCAACTGTTCGTCACGGTGTTGGTGCTGGGACTGGACCCGCTGGCAGCCGCGCTGACCGGCGTGGTGGCGGCACTGCACGGCAT
Source organism: Burkholderiales bacterium (assembly GCA_044445225.1). GTDB lineage: Bacteria > Pseudomonadota > Gammaproteobacteria > Burkholderiales > Burkholderiaceae_C > JAEUPI01. The sequence continues at coordinate 647 of JBIODO010000560.1, read as the reverse complement.
CTTCCAGCACTGGAATGTGCGCACGCCACGCTGGATCGGCTGGTTCGTGCAACGCCCGGAGTCTCACTGCCTGCACCACGAACGCGGCGTGCATGCGCGCAACTTCTCCGACTTTCCGCCCTGGGACATGCTGTTCGGCAGCTTTCACAATCCCGCGTCGTTCGCCGGCCAATGCGGCTTCGACGCCCCGGCCGACCGGCGCCTGGGCGCCATGCTCGCCTGGCAGGACGTCAATGAACCGGTGCTTGGTGGCGGCAGTCGGGGCGCGGCGAACCTGGTGCGCACCTGAAGGGGCGCGAACGTGGCCGGCGCGGTGCGCCCGCTGCGCCGCTCAGACCGCCGCCACACCGCGCCGCAGCCGGGTCGTGGGCCGTGAACGCAGCCAGCTCCAGATCTTCTCGCGCACGCGGTGGCCCGACAGCACCGCCTCCAGCGCGTCGACCGCACGATCCACCTCATCGAGCGTGTTGTAGAAGTAGAAGCTCAGCCGGCAGCTGGCCGGGATGTCGAGGCCCAGTTGGTGATGAGCCAGCGTGGCGCAGTGGCAACCCGCGCGCGATTCGATGCCCCGGGCGTACAACGCCTCGGCCCGCTCCATCGGGTGGCGCCCAGCGGCGTTTAACGCCACCAGCGAGCTGCGGCGCGAC
>JBIODO010000559.1:0-2247 GCA_044445225.1 Burkholderiales bacterium | reverse complement strand
GCTGCAGGCGCAGACCGTCGAGCTCGAACAGGCGCGTCGCCTTGCCGAATCGGCCAATGTGGCGAAGTCGCAGTTCCTGGCCACCATCAGCCACGAATTTCGCACGCCGCTCAACGGCATTCTCGGCACCACCGAGTTGCTGCTGGACAGCTCGCTCACGCCCAACCAGCGGCGCTTCGCGAAGACCGCACACCTGTCGGCCACCGCGCTGCTGGCGCTGGTGGACGACGTGATCGACCTGTCGCGCATCGAGGCCGGCAAGTTCACGCTGCGCAACACCAGCTTCGATCTGCGCGCACTGGTCGACGAGGCGATGGATCTGATGTCGGCGATCGCGCGCGACAAGCCGATCGCGCTCGATCACCATTTGCCGCCGCAATTGCCCGAGCGCTTGCTCGGCGACCCGGTGCGCCTGCGCCAGCTGCTGGTGAACCTGCTGCACAACGGCGTGAAGTTCACCGACCGCGGCAGCGTCACGTTGTCGGTGGCGCTGCAGGGCCACGACGACGCGGGTGCGCTGCGGCTGCGCTTCGAGGTGCGCGACACCGGCCAGGGCATCGCGCAGGACTACCTCGACTCGGTGTTCGACGCCTTCACCCAGGCCGACGCGTCGACCACGCGCCGCCACGGCGGCAGCGGCCTCGGACTGGCGATTGCCAAGGACCTCACCGAGCTGATGGGTGGCCGCCTGGGCGTGCATAGCCGCCTGGGGGAAGGCTCGACGTTCTGGTTCGAGCTGGCGCTGCAGCCCGCGGTCGATGCACCATCCAAGACCCCGCCGCCACCGATCGAGATGGGCGAGTTGGCCGCGCACGTGCTGCTGGCCGAGGACGACAGCGTCAACCAGATGGTGGTCGAGGCTATGCTCACGCGGCTGGGCTGCATCGTCGAGGTAGCGGCCGATGGCAACGCGGCGCTCGGTGCGGCCACGCACCGGCGCTACGACCTGATCCTGATGGACTGCCACATGCCGGTGATGGATGGTTTCGAGGCGACGCGCCGCATCCGCGACGACGAGTTCGAGCGCAGCCGCGGCCGCACGCCGATCGTGGCGCTGACGGCCGATGCGCTGGCCGGCGACCGCGAGCGCTGCATCGAATCGGGCATGGACGACTACATGACCAAGCCCGTCAGCAGCGCGATGCTGGCCGCCTGCGTGGAGCGCTGGACCGGGCGCAAGACCACGGCACCCTCGCAGTGGTGAGTGCCGGCGGCCGTGGCCCGCGTCTCAGTGCAAAATCACGCACCCGCCACGGTGCCGCCGTGCAACAGGAGCTCTTGCGATGGCCAAAGGACAACAGCGAAAGAACAAGGAAGCCAAGAAACCCAAGAAGGACGCCGCCGGCGCCAAGCCGGTGACGCCCGCGGTGACGGCTCCCATCACCACCACGATCATCGAGCGCGGCAAGAAGAAGGGCCCCTAGAACGAGGCAACGTCTTGGGCTCGGCGCTGGTGCTCAGCGTGCATGCCCCTCGGTCAATGCCTCGTTGATCGCATTCAACACACCGTCGGGTGACTCGGCCATCAAGTTGTGCCCGACCGGCAGCGTGACCACACGAGGCTTCAATGCAGCGACGATCGGCGCCACCGACTGCGGCGAGGTCATCTGGTCGCGCTCGCCGAGCACCAGCGTGACTGGGCACGCCACCTTGCGCGCAGCGGCCTCGAGGCCGGTGTAGGTGTCGCAGGCGGTGAAGTCAGCGAGGAACAGGTTGCCGCCGCCGTAGCCGCGTTGCATGCGCCGCGCCAACGCGCGGTTGCTGCCGTGGATCGAGAATCCGGGCCCCGGGTGCGACGGCTTGGCCGCGTGCGTCGAGTTCGACAGCGAGTTGACCAGGTCGATCGCCGCCAGCGCATCGCGCCGGCACAGCTCGAGCAGCTTGGGCGACACTTTCATCGGATATCCGCAGCCCACCATCACTAGCGCGCTGGCGCGCTCGCCCAGCTGCGCCGCGGCCTCCAGCGCGATCAGCGAGCCCATGCTGTGGCCTACCAGCGCAGTGCGGCGCAACCCGCTGGCTTCGACCAGGCTGGCCAACCAGCGGCCCGCGGCCTGCACACCCAGCGGCGCGCCACCGCTGCGGCCATGCGCCGGCAGGTCGACCGCCAGCACCGCGTGGCCATGGTGCGCGAGGTAGCGGCTTTGCAGGATCCACACGCTGTGGTCGTGCAGCGCGCCATGCACGAACGCCACGCCCGGCAGCGTGGGATCGAGCGGCTTGCCACCGGTGTAGGCATAGGCGCTG
>JBIODO010000558.1:0-2247 GCA_044445225.1 Burkholderiales bacterium | reverse complement strand
CTCGTTGCGGCGCACGGCGCCCGCCGGTGCGGCCATCGAGTCAGGGTTGGTGGCGTCGAGCAGCGCGGCGCGGCAGCCGGTGGTGTAGCCGCCGCCGTTTACCAGATACGACTTGCCCGCCGCCGGCGTGAACGACCAGCGCAGCAGGCACGACTCCTTGTTGGCCTTGACATACATGAATTCCACCGTGGTCAACGCGCCCGCGGCCAACGGCACGGTGTTGGGATTGCGGGCGCTGTTGCCGGCACCGGCCAGACGCGCGCCCTTGCAGTGCTCGGCGTCGTCGTACACGAGTACGCCGAAGGCATCACCGGCGGGCACCGCGCCGCGCATCACCAGCTTGGCAGTCGGTGCACCCGCAGGAGCGGCGTAGCTGGGCAATTTCGGGGGCGGCGTGGCGCAGCCGCCGAGCAGCCAAGTCAGCGTGGCCAGCAGCGCCAGAAGGGAGGTTGCGGGGGCGATGCGCAAACCCGACGATGGTTGGGACATGTCCGATGCGGCACTGGCCGATGCAGTTGCAGGCGCTGAGAGTCTAGGGTCCTGCTTTTGCGGCCGACGCGCAGCGAAACGAAGAACAACGCGCTGCCGTGACGGAATTGTGCCGAAGTCGCGGCCACCCCGGTTGACTACGTCACACAGCCCGCGGCCACGCTGGCCACCGCGCCGGTGGCCACCGGTGCAGGAATGCGGTAGCCATAGCGCACGGCAGTCAGCTCGGCCAGGATGCCGATCGCGATCTCAGGCGGTGTGCGCGCGCCGTTCTTCAGCCCCACCGGGCCGTGCAGGCGCTCGAACTCGGACTCCTTCATGCCGAAGTGTTCGATCAACCGTTGCTTGCGCTTGGCCTGGTTGGCGCGCGAGCCGATCGCGCCGACATAGAACGCGGGGCTCTTGAGCGCCTCCATCAGGCACAGGTCGTCGAGCTTGGGGTCGTGCGTCAGCGCGATGATCGCCGTGTGGCCATCTGGCTTGAGCTCGGTGATCAGGTCATCGGGCATCTGGCGCGACAGCGTCGCGCCCTCGATCGCGAAGCCGGTGGCGTACTCGTCGCGCGGATCGCAGACGATCACCTCATAGTCGAGCGCGCGCGCCATCTGCGCCAGGTACTGCGTCATCTGGCCGGCGCCGATCAGCACCAGCCGCCAGCGCGGCCCGTGGTGGGTGACGAGAGTGGCGTCGGTGAGCTGCAGCTCGTCGGTGTCGCCGGCGGGCTCGAGCGCGACCTCGCCGCTGGCGATCGTGAGCACCCGCCGCACCCGTTCACCCTTGGACAGGCGCTCCAGCAACTCGCCGATGTGGGTGCGCGGCAGCACGGGTTCGAGCACCAGCTCGATCAGGCCGCCACAGGGCAGCCCGAAGCGGTGCGCCGCGTCGGCGTCGATACCGTAGCGCACGACCTTGGGTTTGCCCTCGGCCAGCACGCCTTCGCGTGCCTTGTCGATCAGGTCGTCCTCGATGCAGCCGCCCGACACCGAGCCGGTGACCAGCCCATCGTCGCGGATTGCCACCACCGAGCCGGGCGGCCTCGGCGCCGAGCCCCAGGTGCGGGTGATCGTGCCGAGCACGACGCGGTGGCCGTCAGTGCACCACTGTGAAACCTGTCGCAGGACCTGCAGGTCCACGTTGTCCATGTTCAATCTCCCGTCCGGGCCGCGTGTACGCCGTGGTCGCCCCGAGCGCTTGCATCGGCCATTAAGCCAGCCCCGCGCGCTGCTGGACGCAGCCTGACGATAACGCAAACACCTGTTCCGGTTCGATGCAACGGAAATCCTTGATCCACCCCGGTTGCGGATGTCGCCGCCGGGCCGGGACAATGGCCGCCATGCGATCTCTCCCGACAGTTTCCCGACTCGGCGCCTGGCTGCGGGCCATCGAAGCCGGTCTGCTCGAACGTGAGGCGGCGGTGCGGGTCGCGTTGCTGGCGGCGTTGGCGGGCGAGCATGTGTTGCTGATCGGCCCGCCCGGCACCGCCAAGAGTGAGCTGGCGCGGCGGCTGCACACGGTGTTCGCCGGCGCGCGCTATTTCGAGCGCCTGCTGACGCGGTTTTCGACGCCCGAAGAGCTGTTCGGCCCGCTGTCGCTGAAAGCCCTCGAGGAGGACCGCTACGAACGTCAGACCGAAGGCTTCCTGCCGACTGCTGGCATCGCGTTCCTCGATGAGGTGTTCAAGGCCAACTCGGCGATCCTCAATGCGTTGCTCACGCTGCTCAACGAGCGCGAGTTCGACAACGGCAACGCGCGTGTCCG
>JBIODO010000557.1:0-2248 GCA_044445225.1 Burkholderiales bacterium | reverse complement strand
GTGCCCGGTGGGGGCGACTTGTGGGGCGGCGAGAAGCGCAGTGCCGGGGTCGGCGCGCACAGCGCGCTTCGTTCAACAGGCTCGCGGCGATTGTTCGAGCGCAGCGAACGCAGTGAGCGCAGCGAGTTTCGCCGCGCGACCCCGGCGCGAGCATCGCAGCGCAGTCGGCCTGCTAGGCCGACCGCCACAGTAGGAGCCCCTGCCGGGTACCGCCCACCGCGCCGCGCAATCGTTGCCATTCGTCTCATCTCACACCCGAAAGTACCAGCGCGTCAGGTGAAAGAAGATCGGCGCCGAAAACGCCAGCGGCGCGACGCGATCGAGCAGGCCCACCGCACCGGTGAGCGCGCTCGCGTTGCTCCAGCTCGTGACGCCGGCGTCGCGCTTGAGCGCGCGCATCACCAGTTCGCCCAGCGTGCCGGCGCCAGCGGCCAGTGACCCGAGCGCCAGCGCCTGCAGCGGCTTGAACGGCGTGGCCCAGTACATCGCCGCGCCGATCACGCCGGCGCCGATCACGCCGAGCCACCAGGCGCGCGCAGAGAAGCTGCGGTCGATGTGGCGAGCGGCGGGCATCGCGCGCAGCCGGCGGCTGGCCGCCTCCTGCACGATCTGCGCGCTGGCCGTCACCACCACCAGAAAGAACAACAGGAACGCTCCTCGTCCCGCGAAATTGGGGAACTCGAGCAACAGCAGCGCGGGCGCATGGCTCAAGCCGTACACGCAGACCATGATGCCCCACTGGATCTTGGCGTTGCGCTCGAGAAAGCGCGCCGGGTCGCCGGCCAGCGCGCTGACCACCGGGATGGCCAGGAACACATACACCGGGATGAACACCGTGAACAGATCGAACCAGCGGCCGCCGGCGAGCGTGAACTGCAGCGGCAGCACGACGAAGAACGCCAGCAGCAGCCCGCGGTGGTCACCGCGCCGGGTGTGCATCAACGTGATGAACTCGCGCAGCGCGAGAAACGACACGATGCCGAACAGCAACGTGGCGCCCACGGCGCCCGACATCCAGGCCAACCAGAACAGCACTGCGCCGACCCACACCGCTCGCAGGTCGCGCGCGAAGCGGGCGTGACGCTGTTGCGCGGGCTCGCCCAGCTCGCGCAGCGACATCACGAACCAGGCAATCAACGCCACCCCCAGCACGCCAAACACGATGACGAACAGCAACGCCACCTGTTCGTTGACCGCGAGGTCTCTCAGGCTCATTGCTGCTCACTCGCTTGCGGCTTCATGCGCCCGACGGCCGCTGCGCCAGCACGGCGGCACGCGCCCGTTGCAGAAAGGCGCCCTTGTCCTCGCCGTCGATGCGCGCCAGCGGCGCACCGAACGTCACCGTGCACAGGATCGGCACCGGCACCACCTCGCCCTTGGGCATCACGCGCTGCACGTTGTCGATCCACGCCGGGATCAATTGCACCTGCGGAAACTGCGCGGCCAGGTGATACAGCCCGCTCTTGAACGGCTGCGGCTCGGGTTTCGCGCTGCGCGTGCCCTCGGGGAAGATCACCAGCGAGTCGCCGTGGCTCAGCGCCTCGACCAGCGGTTCGAGCGGATCCTGGTCGTCGGTTCGCTGGCGGCTGACGTACACCGCGCGGAACACCTCGCGCGTGATCCAGTGCTTGAACGGCGTAGCGGTCCAGTAGTCGCGCGCGGCAATCGGCCGCGTGGTGGCGCGCAGCTCGTTGGGCAACGCGGCCCAGATCAGCACCCAGTCGAAGTGGCTCTGGTGATTGGCGAAGTAGATGCGCTGCTCGGCCTTGGGCGGACAACCTTTCCAATGGCCCTGCGCGCCGGTGATCAAACGGGCGACGAAGGCCAGCAGCATGCCAAACGCATCGGCGCGCGTCATGGGCCGCGATCATAGTTGGCGGCGCCGTGGCCGCGACACGTGTCTGCTGCGCTACGCCCGGCGCGCAAGCCAGTGCACGAAGCGCCCTTCGAATCAGTGCCGGAAATGCCGCACGCCGGTGAACACCATCGCGATGCCGCGCTCGTCGGCGGCGGCGATCACCTCGGCGTCGCGCATCGAGCCACCCGGCTGGATCACGCACGCTGCGCCGGCGTCGACCACCACGTCCAGCCCGTCGCGAAACGGAAAGTACGCGTCGCTGGCCACCGCCGACCCTTGCAGCAACAAGCCCGAGTTGGCGGCCTTGATCGAGGCGATGCGCGACGAATCGACACGGCTCATCTGGCCGGCACCGACGCCGAGCGTCATGCCGCCGGCGCAGTAGACGAT
>JBIODO010000556.1:0-2248 GCA_044445225.1 Burkholderiales bacterium | reverse complement strand
GCAGCTGCACGATCAACAGCAGCGTGTACAGCGTCATCAGCACCGCGGTGACGCGCTGGCTGAGCCAGTCGCGCAGCCCGTAGTGGGCGCCGACGACCAGCCGCTTGGAGCCGAAGGTGTTGTCGTTGCTCATACCGGCGCCCTCAGTACAGCCCGAACAACTTGGCACCGAGCACGAGGGTCAGCACGCCGCTGGCGCCCAGCGTGATCAGCGCCGAGATGCGGCCCTGCTGCAGGGTCACGTTGTGCGTGACGTCCATCCACAGGTGACGCACGCCGGCGATCAGGTGGTGCAAGAACGACCAGATCAGCGCCAGCACGATCAGCTTGAGCAGAAACGCGGGCACAAAGCCGACACCAGCGATGAAGGCATTGCTGAAGCGCTCGTACGAGATCTCGCTGGTGAGGCTCACGTCGAGCAGCCACACCACCAGCGGCAGCAGCACGAACATCAGCGCGCCGCTGGCGCGATGCAGGATCGACACCAAGCCGGCGGGCGGCAATCGGTAGGCGACGATCTGCGAGACGTGGATGTTGGTAAAGACCGGACGTTGCTTGTGCTCGTCTGCCATGAATACCCTTTTTGCTCCTCGCCGCGCGCTGAACCGGAGGATTTTATTTCAACCCGTCAACTGGCCCTGGCCTGATTCGACGGCGGCGCCTCAGTGCAGCTCGTTGCGATAGTGATGGGCATCGGTGCGGTACAGGCCGCGGCGCAGCTCCACCGGGCGCTCGCCATAGGTGAGCGAACGGCGCTCCACGCTCAGCAACGGCGAGCCGGCAGCCACCTCGAGCAGCGCTGCGGCCTCGTTGTCGGCGGCCACGGCGCGGATCTTCTCCTCGGCGCGGATCATCTGCACGCCGAATGCCGCCTCGAACAGGGCGTACATCGGGCCTTCGTAGGCGGCAAGCCGCTCGGCATTCAAATCCTTGAACAACCTGCCCGGCAGCCAGATGTCGTCCAGCACCACGGGCCGCTGCTCAGCCAGCAGCAAGCGGCGCACGAAGACCACCGGGTCGCCGGTTTTCAGCTCTAGCGGCCGCGCGATGTCGGCACTGGCGCGCACGCGGCGACAGTGCAGCAGCCGGCGCTGCAGATCGCGTCCGCTGCCGTCGTCGGCGGCCAGGCGCAAGAATCGGTCGCGCGTGGTCTGCTCGGCGTGGGTGGCCACGAAGGTGCCTTTGCCCTGGCGCCGCGTCAGCAGGTTTTCGGCCGCGAGGTCGTCGATCGCCTTGCGCACAGTCCCCTGGCTGACGCCGAAGCGTGCGGCCAGCTCGAATTCGCTGGGAATCATTTCGCCGGGCTTCCACACGCCCGCTTGCATGTCTTGCACGATCAGCAATTTGATCTGGCGATACAACGGCCGGAACGCGGCGTCGCCGCCGCGCGGCGGTCGCGCGCGCGGGTGCGGACCCTTCGGCGACGGGCTCTTGGCCGCCATTGCAGCACAGCCCGGGTGTGCTGTGACCTACACTTTGGCCTTCGACGCGCGTCGAATCGCCTTCGTCTGCATTGCCCGCCATCTTTTCTGGAGTGATTTCATGAGCAAGAAGCCCGTCCGCGTTGCCGTCACTGGCGCTGCCGGCCAGATCGGCTATGCCCTGTTGTTCCGCATCGCCGCCGGCGAGATGCTGGGCACGGATCAGCCCGTCGTCCTGCAGTTGCTCGAAATCCCCGACGAGAAAGCGCAGAAGGGCCTCAAGGGCGTGATGATGGAGCTTGAGGATTGCGCGTTCCCGCTGTTGGCCGGCATGCAGGCCCACGGCGACCCGGTGACCGCGTTCAAGGACACCGACTACGCGCTGCTGGTCGGGGCGCGTCCGCGCGGCCCCGGAATGGAGCGCAAAGACCTGCTGGCCGCCAACGCACAGATCTTCACCGCGCAGGGCAAGGCGCTCAACCAATCGGCCAGCCGCAACGTGCGGGTGCTGGTGGTGGGCAACCCGGCCAACACCAACGCCTACATCGCGATGAAGTCGGCGCCTGATCTGCCAGCCAAAAACTTCACCGCGATGCTGCGCCTGGACCACAACCGCGCCGCCTCGCAGATCGCCGCCAAGACCGGCCGGCCGGTGTCGGCGATCGAGAAGCTGTGCGTGTGGGGCAATCATTCGCCCACCATGTACGCCGACTACCGGTTCGCGACCATCGACGGCAAATCGGTCAAGGACATGATCAACGACGCGGTGTGGAACAAGGACACCTTCCTGCCGACGGTGGGCAAGCGTGGCGCCGCGATCATCGAGG
>JBIODO010000555.1:0-2248 GCA_044445225.1 Burkholderiales bacterium | reverse complement strand
GCAATCGGAGCAGACAAGGTGCGGAAACTGTTCTTCGGCCCGCTGCCAACAGCAGCGGGCTAGAAGGGCTCATGGCTACCCGCTCGCTCACGACCGATAGGCGTCGCGCAATTCGCGCTTGAGCACCTTGCCGATCGCGCTGCGCGGCAGCTCGTCGATGAAGCGCAGGTCGGCCAGGCGCTGCGTCTTGCCGACTCGATCGTTCATCCAGCGTTTGATCGCGTCGGCCGCATCGTTGTGGCCGGTGCGCCGCACGACGAAGGCCACCGGCGTCTCGCCCCATTCGGCGCTCGGCACGCCGACCACCGCCACGTCGGCCACCGCGGGATGCTGGCGCAGCTCGGCCTCGAGGTCGCTCGGGTAGATGTTGAAGCCGCCCGAGATCACCATGTCTTTGCGGCGATCCATCAGGATCAGAAAGCCGTCTTCGTCGAAGCGGCCGACGTCGCCGGTGCGGATGAAGCGGCGCCCCAACGCGTCGTGCCATTCGGCCTCGCGCGATTTGGCGGGCTGGTTGTGGTACTCGGTCATCATCGCCGCCGAGCGGCCGACCACCTCGCCGATCGCGTCGGGCCGGCGCGGCAACTCGCGCTCTTGCTCGTCGATCAAGCGGACGTCGTGGCCTTCGGCGGGCTGGCCCACCGTGTGCAGCTTGTTCGGGTACAGATGGCAATACAGGATGCAGCTGCCGCCACCCTCGGTCATGCCGTAGTACTCGGTGAGGCCGCCCGGCCAGCGGCGCAGCACCTCGGCCTTCAACTCGGCGCGGAACGGCGCACTGGTGCAGGCCTTGAACTGGAAACTCGACAGGTCATGCCGGTCGAAGTCGGGCCACGCCATCAGGCGCTGGTATTGCACCGGCACCAGCATCGTGTGCGTGGCGCGGTGCTGCTCGGCCAGCGCGAGGTAGCCCGCGCAATCGAATTTCGACATCAGCACCAGCGCGCCGCCGCGGGCCAGCGTGGGGATCACCACCACCAGCGTGGTGTTGGAGTACAGCGGCGTGGCGATCAGCGTCACCGTGCTCGGGCCGTAGCCGCCGGCCTCGGCGCGCCGGATCTGCGACCAGCGCATCGCGTGCGATTGCACGATACCTTTTGGCGTGCCGGTGGTGCCTGACGAATAGATGATGTTGAACGCCCAGGCCGGCTCGATCGTCACCGCCCGCGGCTGGCTGCCCACGGGCAGCAGCCAATCGGCCAGGCGGGTGTCGCCGCTCGATTCGTCCAGGCGGATGCGCTGCACGCTGCGGGTCAACTCGGCGGGCACGGCCTGCGCATTGGCGGCGTCGAGGAACAGGTGGCGCGCACCCGAATCGGCCGTCATGCTGCCGATCTGCGCCGGTGTGCTGCTCGGCGCCAGTGGCGCCACCGCGAGGCCCGCGCGCAACGCACCCATGAACAGCACGACGTAGGCGCTGTTGGCGTAGGCGCAGATCGCGATCGTGTCGCCGGGCCTGGCGCCGTCGCGCTGCAGCGTCGCAGCCACGCGATCCATCGCCGCATCGAGCGCCGCGTAGTCCATCGGGCCCGCGCCGTCGATCAGCGCCGGGGCGTGCGGTTGTGTGCGCGCATGCGCGCCGATCAGGTCGGGCAGTGCTGAAAAATCGGGCAGCGGCTCGGCGGCCGGATGGACGGTGTATGCGGCGGCGGCCATGGCGGCATTGTCGCTCGCGCGTCAACGCGCGGCAGTGGCGTCCACCCGCGTCGGCGAGGCATCAAGGTGCGCCTTGCCGCCGGCCTGCAGCCCGCTGAACAGCGGCATCGCGTACAGCTCGAATGCGTTGCCCGCGTGCGCGCCGGGCACCCAGCGCTCGAGCTCGGCGGTGGCGTTGATCACGCCGTTGATCACCTGCGCGGCGATCGACGGGTCGACGATGCGCAGCGACCCGTCGGCCATACCATCGACCACCAGCGCGGCGAAGCGCTCGCCCAGGCGACCCATCGTGCGCCGCGTGTCGTTTCGCAGCGCGGCAGGCAGGCCGGTCCACGCGGTGACGCGCAGCAGCGGCCCGTGCGGCGACATCTGGAAGTCGAGCAACGAGCGGCACGCCATCGCCAGGCGGTCCAGGCCGCTGCCCGGTGCGGCGAGCGCTGCACCTTGCGCTGCGCGCATGACGGCGAACGTGCGCTCGAAGCAGGCGTTGATCAGCTCCTCTTTGGTTTCATGGTGGTGATAGAACGAGCCCTTCGTCAGGCGCAGCTCGGCGGCGATGCGGTCGACCGACGCGCCCTGGTAGCCGCATTCG
>JBIODO010000554.1:0-2260 GCA_044445225.1 Burkholderiales bacterium | reverse complement strand
GGCGTGCGCCAGCCCAGCCGTTGATACACGCCGGCGATCGTCAGCAGGTGCTCGGCGCGGATCACCTCGCGCGCCTCCTGGTGGCTGGTGTCGGTGCAGCCGCACATCGCCTTCTTGGCCGGCGCCTTGGAGTAGTCGCCGCCGGCGGTGAACATCAGCAGCTGTTCCACCAGGCCGGTGCACGAGCCACAGCTCGCGCTTGCCTTGGTGTGCTTGCGCACTTCTTCGAGCGTGAACAGGCCCTTGCTCTTGATCGCCTGGCAGATCGTGCCCTTGTTGACGCCGTTGCAGCCGCACACCTCGTCGGCGTCGGCCATCGCAGCGGCACGGTTGTGGCCTTCGTGGCCGACGTCGCCGATGTTCGACTCGCCGAACATCAGGCGGTCGCGCAGGTCGCCGATCGGCCGGGCGTCGCGCAGCAGCTTGAAGTACCAGCTGCCGTCGACCGTGTCGCCGTACAGGCAGGCACCGACCAGCTTGTCGTCGCGGATCACCAGCTTCTTGTAGACGCCGCCGATCGGGTCGGACAGCACGATCTCCTCGGTGCCGTCGCCGCCCATGAAGTCGCCGGCCGAGAACAGGTCGATGCCGGTGACCTTGAGCTTGGTGCTGGTCTGGCTGCCCGAGTAGCGGCCGATGCCGAACTGCGCCAGGTGCGTGGCGCACACCTTGCCCTGCTCGAACAACGGCGCCACCAGGCCGTAGGCGATGCCGCGGTGCGCGGCGCATTCGCCGACCGCGTAGATGCGCGGGTCGGTGATCGTCTGCAGCGTGTCGTTGACGACGATGCCGCGGTGGCAGTGCAGGCCGGCGCGTTCGGCCAACTCGGTGTTGGGGCGGATGCCGGCGGCCATCACCACCAGGTCGGCTGCGACTTCGCTGCCGTCCTTGAACTTCACGGCCCGCACGCGGCCTTGCGGATTGCCGAGCAGCTCGGCGGTCTGTGCGCCGATCATGAACTTCAAGCCGCGCTGCTCGAGCGAACCCTGCAGCAGCTTGCCCGCCACCGCGTCGAGCTGGCGCTCCATCAGCCACGGCATGATGTGCACCACGGTGACGTCCATGCCGCGAAGCTTCAGCCCGTTAGCGGCCTCCAGGCCGAGCAGGCCACCGCCAATCACCACCGCGTGGCTGTGCGCGGCAGCGGCGTCGATCATCGTGTTCGTGTCGGCGATGTCGCGGTAGGCGATCACGCCGTCGAGCTCCTTGCCCGGCACCGGCAGCACGAACGGGTTGGAGCCGGTGGCCAGCAGCAGGCGGTCGTACGGCGCGGTGGTGCCGTCGTCGGCGATCACCAGCCGCTTGATGCGGTCGATCGTGGTGACCTTCTTGCCGGTGTGCAGCGTGATGCCGTTCTCTTGGTACCACGACAGCGGGTTCAGGATGATCTGGTCGATCGTCTGCTCGCCGGCCAGCACCGGACTGAGCAGGATGCGGTTGTAGTTGGGGTGCGGCTCGGCACCGAACACGGCGATGTCGTACAGGTCGGGCGCGATCTTCAGCAATTCCTCGAGCGCGCGCACGCCGGCCATGCCGTTGCCGACCAACACCAGCTTCATCTTGTCCATGCTTGCGACTGCTCCTGCCCAGAGATGACGAGCCACGGCTCGCGTGGCGGTTGTTTCTTGCTCATGCCGATGGCTTGTCGATCGTGTGCGGCGGCTGTGACGGCGGCGTTGCCGTGGCCGCGGCGCGCGCTTTGGCCTGCAACAGGCCCAGCAGCACGATCACCGCCACTGCCAGCAGCAGCGACACGCCTTTCCAAAAGCGCACCGGGTGGCGCTCGGCCAATGGCACGCGGGTGCGCGCCAAGAACGCGCGGTTCGGATGGCGCAGGTCGTGCACAAACTCCGACAGCGCCTCGTAGCGCTTGTGCGGCAGCGGGTGCACGGCGCGCATCAACACGCCGTCGATCCAGGCCGGAATCTGCCGTCGCTCGTCCATCGCGCTCGCGTACACCAGTTGCTTCAATTCGGCGGATGTGCGAATCCCGGCCACGCGCGTGCCGTAAGGCAGCCGCCCGGTGAGCATGTGGTAGGTGAGCACGCCAAGCGAGAACTGGTCCGAGCGCTCGCTGCCGGCCCCGCCCAGAAAGTATTCGGGCGCCGTGTAGCCGAGCGTGCCGAGCACGGCCTGCTCGCCGCCGGGTGCCCAGTCGGCCAGCCCCGCCACGTGCGTGGAGCCGAAGTCGATGATCTTGACCGTGCCGCTGCTGTCGATCATCACGTTTTCGGGCCGCAGGTCCTGGTGCAGCATCTCC
>JBIODO010000553.1:0-2262 GCA_044445225.1 Burkholderiales bacterium | reverse complement strand
GACTCGCCGACGCCGGGCGCGTCGAACGCGATCACGCGCATCTGCTTGAAACCGGCGATGAAGGGCGCAGCGGTCTCCACGCTGGCGCCGATGCCGTTGAACAACAGCAAGGTGCGCGCCGCGTCGCTCGGGCCGGCCACGGCAAAGCGCACAGCCTGCGACCCCAGCATGACGGTCTGCATCGACAGCGGCGGCGCCATGGTGGTGTTCGCCCGGTGCTCGCTTTTGCCGGCGTCAGCCGCGCGCCATCACATAGGTGCCCGGCGCCGCGCACAGTGGCGGGTGGCGGCGCGACCCCGGCTGTCGCGGCGCGCGCTTGTCGGCGTCCGAACGGGTGGCGAGCCACAGCGCCAGGTGCGGCCACCAGCTGCCTTCGCGCACCGCGGCGCCTTGCTCGAAGGCTTGCGGCGAATCGTGCGCGCCGTCGTTGACGACGAACGAGCTCTTCTTGTTGCCCGGTGGGTTGACGATCGACTGCACGTGGCCGCTGGCGTTGAGCACGAACTCGCTGCGCCCACCGAGCAGCCGGCGCGTCTGGTAGCACCCTTCCCATGGCGTGATGTGGTCGGTGCGGCCGGCCAGGATGTAGCTGTCGCAGCGCACCGCCGCCAGATCGAGCGCCTTGCCGCCGAGCGCGACGCCGCCGGCCTGCGCGAACGCGTTGGACTCCAGCAGCGCCAGGAAGTCGGTGTGCAGCCGTGCCGGCAATCGCGTGGTGTCGGCATTCCAGTACAGCACGTCGAAGGTCGGCGGGCTTTGGCCCATCAGGTAGTTGTTGACCCAGTAGTTCCAGATCAGATCGTTGGGGCGCAGCCAGGCGAACACCTTGGCCAGGTCCTTGCCCTCGAGCACACCACGGGCGCCGGTGAGCGTGCGTGCGATGTCGAGCGTCTCCAGGTTGGCAAACAGGCCCATCGAACTGTCGGCGATGCCGTCGATGTCGAGGATCGCCACCAGCAGCGACAGACTGCGCGCCCAGTCGACACGCTTGGCCGCCAGATAGGCCAGCAGCGCCGCCGATGTGATGCCGCCCGAGCAGGCGCCCAGCACGTGCATTTGCGGCGCACGCGATATTTCGCGCGTCACGCGCATCGCTTGCTCGAGCGACAGCACGTAGGTCTCCAGACCCCAGGCCGACTCGGTGGCGCGCGGGTTGAACCAGCTGACCACGTAGACCGAGAAGCCCTGCTGCACCAGGAACTCGATCAGGCTGCGGCCGGGCGCCAGGTCCCAGACGTAGTACTTGTTGATCTGCGGCGGCACGATGAACAGCGGCGTGCCGTGCACCGTGGGCGTTTGCGGCCGGTACTGGATCAGCTCGAGCTGCGCGTTGCGATAGACCACGTCACCCGCGGTCACCGCGAGGTTCTCGCCGACCTTGAACTTGCTCACGTCGACCATCGCCGGCAGGCCGCCGTTGTGGCGCCAATCGCTGACCAGATTCAGCACGCCGCTGACCAGGTTGCGGCCTCCCGTCTCCAGCGTGCGCTTGATCGCAGCGGGGTTGCCCAGCAGCGTGTTGGTCGGTGCCAGCGTGTCCGCCACGATGCCCAGCGCCATGCGTGCACGCGCCTCGTCGCGCGGCGCCAGGCCGAGTTCGCCGGCCAGGCGGTGCGACTCGCGCGCCAGCGCGAGATGGCCCTGCATCAGCCGGCGGTACACCGCACTGTCGCGCCAGGTCGGGTCGTCGAAGCGGCGGTCGCCGGGGGCCGGCGCGTGGGTGGAGGCGCCGCGCACGACCGACAGCAACTCGGCGCCGGCACGTTGCAGGCCCCGCGCCAGCTTGCCTGGCTGCTTGACGGTGGCTGCCGCCACGGATTGCAGCGACTCGCGCAGCCGCGGGCTCTTGCGCTGAGTCGCGCTGCGGATCACCGCGCCCGTGGCGGTTGCCGCGGCTGGCGCACGGGCCGCGGTGGCCTTGCGCGGCGAGCGCCTGGCCGCCGCGGCCTTGGCGGTGGTCTTGGCGGCCGACTTGGCAGGTGCCTTGGCAGGCGACTTGGCGCGGCTGGTGCGCGACGTCTTCATGACACGCCCATCGCCAGCATCGCCGCCTGATGATTGCCTGGGGTTGTCATCGAAGCCTCCTGAAGCGAATGGCCTGGCGCGATCAAGGCGCCCAGCGCAGCATCGCCAGCACCAGTGCCGCCAGAAACGCGGTTTCGATCAGCATCAGCACGACCGGCTTGATGCCCACCGTGACCAGCTCCTTCAATTGCGTCTTCATGCCGATGCCGGCGATCGCGGCCACCAGGCACCAGCGCG
>JBIODO010000552.1:0-2273 GCA_044445225.1 Burkholderiales bacterium | reverse complement strand
GTGGTACCTCGTCCTTGTCCATCAGCGCCTTGACGGACCGCAACAGCCGGTGGCGGGCCATGATGATGGCGTTGTCGGTGGACACCAGGTTCTCCGTGGCGCGGTCGACGATCGGCCCCATGCTCTCTTGAAGAGATGCATCTTGGCTCGCAAAACCGGCGACGCCGCTGTAGGTGCTGCCGGCCTTCTGGGCGGCGCGGTCCATCAGGTAGTCGTTGTCCTTGTTGGCGAGCGGCCGGTAGGTCCCGGGCACGTACCTGACGTGGATGCCCTTGCCGTCCTGCATCGCCTGCCGCTCGGCAGTGGTGAGCGCCCGCGTCGGGTGGAAGTCGTAGCTCCAGGCCCAGCAGGTCTCGTCGTCGATCGGGATCCAGAAATGGCCGTGCACGGTGTGGCTGCCGCGCGGCGCGATCTGGGTGAACGACGGCAGCACGAACTGGGTGATGCGCCAGTAGTAGTTGCCGTTCTCGGCGTTGCGGCGCGCCCCGATGTAGAGCCCGCCGGCGCTCTCCACCACCTCGAACACCGGCTTGGCGTCGTTGAGATTGTACTGGTTGCCCTTGGCCCCCTTGAACAGCGGGTCGTGCACGATGTCGCCCGAATGCAGAAACGACACATGACTTGAATCGATGCCGCCTTCCATCGCCTGCAGCCAGTTGCACTCCTGCGTTCGCTTGGAGACGAAGCGCTGCTCGGGAGGCACCAGCGCGAACTCCCACTCCGGCAGCGGCGGCAGCTTGTCGGGCGGACCCATGTAGGTCCACAGCACGCCGCCGCGCTCGACCAGCGGATAGGATTTCAGCTTGATCTTGCGCGAGAAGCCGCTCTCGGCCGGCTCCGACGGCACCTCGAGACACTGGCCCTGCGTGTCGAACTTCCAGCCGTGATAGGGGCAACGCAGCCCGCATTCCTCGTTGCGGCCGAACCACAGCGAGGCGCCGCGATGCGGGCAGAACTCGTCGATCAGCCCGTAGCGCCCGTTGGTGTCGCGGAACGCGACGAGCCGCTCGGAAAACAGCTTCACCCGCACCGGCGGGCAATCGTTCTCCGGCAGCTCCTCGGCGAGCAGCGCCGGCGTCCAGTAGCTGCGAAACAGCCGGCCCATCGGCGTGCCGGGCCCGGCCTGGGTGACAAGATCGTTCTGTGCCTTGCTGAGCATGGGACTCCCTGCACGATTGTTTCGAGGTGAATGAAAGGATCAGGTCGGCGCGTCGGGACGAAGGCGGCTCACGCCGCCTTGAGCCCGGCGAGCGGCCGGTTCTCCAGCACGACGGTCGCGGCCGCGGTGTTGGAGATCGGGATGTGGTAGTTGCGGTGCACCTGCGCGACCTTGCCGGTGAGCGCGCCGCGCATCGCCATCCAGTTGAGGAACTCGATGCCCTGCGCGCCGGCGAGCTCGATGAACTTGTGCACCGAGTAGCGCGCGAGTTCGTCGGGCTCGCCGATCAGCTTGTCCATGCAGAGCTGGTCGAACTCCTTGTTGACGAAGCCGGCGCGCGGGCCGTCGAGCTGGTGCGACAGCCCGCCGGTGCCGATGATCATCACCTTGAGGTCGCGCGGATAGGAGGCGATGGCGCGGCCGACCGAGCGGCCGAGCGCGAGGCAGCGCTTGAGCGACGGCAGCGGGTGCTGCACCGTGTTGATCTCGATCGGCACGATCTTCACCGGCCAGGCCTCGCCCGGCCACATCAGCCCGAGCGGAATGGTGACCGCGTGGTCGACCAGCATGTCCTGGCACATGGTGATGTCGAACTCGTCGGCGACCAGCGAATTGATCAGGTGCCAGGAGAAGTCCGGATCGCCCGCCACCGCGCGCGACACCGGGATGCCCCAGCCCTCGTCCTCGTTGCGATATTCGCCCGCGGCGCCGACCGCGAAGGTCGGCAGCTTGTCGAGGAAGAAGTTGAGGCCGTGATCGTTGTAGAAGACGACGGCGACGTCGGGCTTTTCGCGCGCGAGCCAGCCGTGCACGTAGTCGAAGCCGGAGAAGAACGGCTTCCAGTACGGATCGTCGTATTTCTTCTCGGCGATCGCCTTGCCGATCGAAGGAACGTGCGTCGTCCCGATGCCACCGATGATGCGGGCCATGGTCACCTCCCTGCCGCCATGAGCTTCTGCTTGAACGCCTCGACCGTCATGCCGGTCTGCTGGGCGCCGATGTCCTGCACGCTGAGACCGAAAATGCCGGCGAGCTTGGCGAGGTAATAGACGTTGCCGCCCGCCGCGATCATCTCGAGCACCTTGCGGCTCCTGACCGCCGCGCGCTGCTCCTC
>JBIODO010000551.1:0-2275 GCA_044445225.1 Burkholderiales bacterium | reverse complement strand
TCGATGCAGTGCGGCTGCGTGGGCAACTGTGCGGCCGTGGATTTGAGTTCCCCGCGCTGGATCTTCTGCGAGGGCGTCAAAGGCAACGCGTCGACGAACGCCACGTAGCCTGGCGCCTTGAAATACGCCAACTGCCCGAGCGTGTGCTCGACCAGCGCGCGCGCGATCTCGCCTCGAGCGGCCGCCGGCACCGGCTGCCGCGTGACGATGCAGGCGAGCACCTCGTCGCCGCGCAGCGGGTCGGGCGTGGCGGCCACCGCCGACGCCTCCACGAGCGGATGCTGGTTCAACACGCTCTCGACCTCGACCGCCGAGATGTTTTCGCCGCTGCGGCGAATGACGTTTTTTCTACGGTCGACGAAGTACAGGTTGGCGTCTTCGTCGGCACGCACGATGTCGCCGGTGTGGAACCAGCCGCCGGCCCACGCCTGCTCGGTGGCCGCCTCGTCTTTCAGGTAGCCGCTGAAGAAGCCGCGCCGCGGTTCGGCGCCGCTCGCGCGCACCCACAATTCGCCCGGCATGCCGGTGCCGACTTCCGAGCCCGCGTCATCCACCAGGCGCCATTGCATCGCCGCATCGGCGCGGCCGAAGCAACTGGTGCCCACGTGGCGCGGCTCGCGATGCGCCATCACGCACGCGGCAGCGCCGGTTTCGGTCATCGCCCAGGCCTCGAGCAGCGGAAAACCAAAGCGCGCCTCGAAGGGCGCGTGCAGCTTGCGATCGACGCCGGCGCCAAAACCGATGCGCACGGCGTGTTCGCGGTCGGCGCCCGACGGCGCGGCCGCCAGCAGCATCGCCGGCATCACGCCGAGGTAGTGCACGATGGTGGCGCCGCTGTCGCGCACGCTGCGCCACCAGCTGCCGGGGTGGAAGCGATCGAGCTGGATCAGGCAGCCACCCGCGGTGAGCACCACCATCGTGGAGAACGCCATCGCATTCATGTGCGTCAGCGGCAGCGGCGTGATCACGCGTTCGGCGTCGGGCCGCACCGTGCACAGGTGGCCCAGCCCGGCATACCACCGACCCGCGTCCAGGAAATAGCGGTTGCTCAGCATGCAACCCTTGGGCCGTCCGGTGGTGCCCGAGGTGTACAGCAACGCGCATTCGCTGGTCTCGCTGACGGGCTCGTCACGCCGTGGTGCGCCACCGGCCGCGCCCGGCGGCGCGCCGCCATCGATCGCCCAGACGGCCATGCCGCAGCGCGCGTCGACGGCTGCGCTGCGCAGCGCCGCTGCATGCGCCGGCAAGGTCACCGCCAGCACGATTTCGCTGTGCTCGACCAGGTAGCGCAACTCGGCCGCGCGCAGGTCGGCGTGGATCGGCACCACGCTGACGCCCAGCGCATTGAGTGCGAACCAGTGCAGCAGGAAGGCCGGGCGGTTCTCCAGCAGCAGCCCGACGCGGTGGCCATGACCGTAACCCGCCGCGGCATACGCGCGCTGCAGCGGCTCCACTTGCGCCGCCGCCTGCGCCCAACTCAGCGGCCCGGGCGCGATGCCGTACGCACCCGCGGCGACGGCGTCGGTGAACAGAAAGTCCGCCTGCGGCGTGCGAGCCGCAGTGCGGGTGAACAGCGCGTGAACCGTGCTCACATTCGGTGAGGTCACGGCCACGGCGCTAAATGAACAACTGCACTGCCGGCAACGCGGCATCGCAATTGAGCAGGTTGACGCGCTTGAGCGTGATGCGCAGCGCGCCGTCGCGCACGCACAGGTGGTGGAACACCGTGCCCACGAAGAAATTCACCTCGTCGTTCTGCGCCTCGGTGTAGTGAAAGGCGCAGCGCGTGACGAAGCAATTGGCCATCGCATCGAACTGCTCGACGGTCGGCGCCTGCAGCAGGTGATGGCTGCGGCTGCGCGGCTGCTGCGAGAACGCACGCGGGCTCTTCAGGCGCTCGATGCGCAGCTCGCGCAGCAGCTTGTCTTCGTACAAGTGCGAGGTGTGCTGCAGGCCTTCGGGCTGACCAGGCGTGAGCGGCACCCAATAGATGCCGTCGTCGGTGAACAGCGCGTTCCACTCGTCGTAGCGGGTTTCGTCGAGCAAGCGCGCCTCGAGCATCACCAGATCGATCAGTTGCTGAGGCGTGACTTCGGTGAGGGCCATCCTTGCCGCCTCACATCGTCAGCGTCATGTAACGTGCCCACGCGCGGTACTGGTTGCGCATCGAGATCTCGCTGGTGCCAATGGTGGTGACCTCGGACTGCTGCAGCTCCGCGGGGTCGTAGTTGCGGTGCAGGCTGACCCACTCGTTGCCGTTGGCATGCAGGCCCTG
>JBIODO010000550.1:0-2284 GCA_044445225.1 Burkholderiales bacterium | reverse complement strand
GAGATCCGCCGCGTCAAACGCGCATGGCCCGATCGCGCGCTGTTCGTCTCGCTGATGGTGCCGTGCGAGGAGCGCGCGTGGAAGGCCATCCTGGGCATGGTCGAGGACACCGGCGCGGACGGCGTCGAACTCAACTTCGGCTGCCCGCATGGCATGAGCGAACGCGGCATGGGCTCGGCGGTGGGTCAGGTGCCCGAGTACATCGAGATGGTCACCGCCTGGTGCAAGCAGCACACGCGGCTGCCGGTGATCGTCAAGCTCACGCCCAACATCACCGACATCCGGCATCCGGCGCGCGCCGCCCAGGCGGGCGGGGCCGACGCGGTGAGCCTGATCAACACGGTCAGCTCGATCATCGGCGTCGACCTCGAGCGCATGACCATGGCGCCGGCCGTCGACGGCCGCGGCTCGCACGGCGGCTACTGCGGCCCCGCGGTCAAGCCGATTGCGCTGAACATGGTGGCCGAGATCGCGCGCGACCCGCAGACCGCCGGGCTGCCGATCTCGGGCATCGGCGGCATCACCACCTGGCGCGATGCGGCCGAGTACATCGCGCTGGGCTCCAGCAACGTGCAGGTGTGCACCGCGGCGATGGTCTATGGCTTCAAGATTGTGCAGGACATGATCGATGGCCTGGCGAACTTCATGGACGAACAGGGCTACCGCAGCGTCGAAGACTTCCGCGGCAAGGCTGTCGGCAGCGTGACCGACTGGCAGAACCTGAACCTCAACACCACCGAGAAGGCGGTCATCGACCCCGACCTGTGCATCGGCTGCGGCCGCTGCCACGTGGTGTGCGAGGACACCTCGCACCAGGCCATCACCGCGACCAAGAACGGCGCCCGCCACTTCGAGGTGATCGAGCAGGAATGCGTCGGCTGCAACCTGTGCACGTCGATCTGCCCGGTGCCCGGCTGCATCACGATGCGGCGCCTCGAACCCGGTGAGATCGACCGTCGCACGGGGCTTGCAGTGAAAGGCGAGTACGGCCCCTGGACAAAGCATCCGAACAACCCGATGCGTGCATGATGACGGCCTGGCGCAAGGAGAGACAACCATGAGCAATGCCCTGTTGATCCGCGGTGGCACGGTGGTCAATGCCGACCGCGAGTTCGCTGCCGATGTGCTGTGCGTCGACGGCAAGATCGCCGCGGTGGGCGCCGACGCCGCTGCCAAGGCGCCGGCCGGCGCGGCCAAGCTCGACGCCGGCGGCCAGTACCTGCTGCCCGGCGGCATCGACCCCCACACGCACATGCAGCTGCCGTTCATGGGCACGGTGGCGGTCGACGACTTCTTCACCGGCACCGCGGCGGGCCTGGCCGGCGGCACCACGTCGATCATCGACTTCGTGATCCCGGATCCGAAGCAGCCGCTGATGGCGGCGTTTCGCACCTGGCGCGGCTGGGCCGAAAAGTCGGCCGCCGACTACGGCTTTCACGTGGCGGTCACCTGGTGGAGCGATCAGGTGCACGCGGACATGGGTGCACTGGTGCGCGAAGAAGGCGTCAACAGCTTCAAGCACTTCATGGCCTACAAGAACGCCATCATGTGCGACGACGAGACGCTGGTGAACAGCTTCAAGCGCGCACTCGAACTCGGCGCGATGCCCACCGTGCATGCAGAGAACGGCGAACTCGTCTATCTGCTGCAGGCCGAAGTCGCCAAGATGGGCATCACCGGCCCCGAGGGCCACCCGTTGAGCCGCCCGCCGATGGTCGAGGGCGAGGCCGCCAACCGCGCCATCGCGATCGCCGACGTGCTGGGGGTGCCGATCTACATCGTGCACGTGTCGTGCATCGAGGCTGCGGAGGCGATCGCGCGCGCCCGCGCGCGCGGCCAGCGCGTCTACGGTGAGGTGCTGGCCGGGCACCTGGTGATCGATGAGAGCGTCTATCGCCACCCTGATTTCGCCACCGCGGCCGCGCACGTGATGAGCCCGCCGTTCCGGCCCAAGGCGCACCAGGAGATGCTGTGGCGCGGCCTGCAATCGGGCCAGCTGCATACCACGGCGACCGACCACTGCACCTTCTGCGCGCCTCAAAAAGCCGCCGGCCGCAACGACTTCCGCCTGATCCCCAACGGCTGCGGCGGCGTCGAGGAGCGCATGTCGGTCATCTGGGATGCCGGCGTCAACAGCGGGCGCCTGACGCGCAGCGAATTCGTCGCCGTCACGTCGGCCAACTGCGCCAAGCTGTTCAACATCTACCCGCGCAAGGGCGTGATCGTCGAAGGCGCCGACGCCGACATCGCGGTGTGGGACCCGCAGGGCAGCAAGACGCTCTCG
>JBIODO010000549.1:0-2311 GCA_044445225.1 Burkholderiales bacterium | reverse complement strand
TCCAGGAGCTGGCGCTGGAGAACAAGCTGCCGTTCGTGCAACTGGTCGAAAGCGCGGGCGCCAATCTGATGCTGTACCGCGTCGAGCATTTCGTGCGCGGCGGAAAACTGTTCCGCAACCTTGCTCGCCAGACGGCCGCTGGGCTGCCGGTGGTGACCATCACGCACTGCTCTTCGACCTCGGGCGGTGCCTACCAGACCGGGTTGTCCGACTACATCGTGATGGTGCGCGGGCGCTCGCGCGCCTTTCTCGCCGGCCCGCCTCTGCTGATGGCGGCCACCGGCGAGGTGGCCACCGAAGAGGAACTCGGCGGCGCCGAAATGCACACCACGATCTCGGGGCTCGGCGACTACCTGGCCGAGGACGACCGCGACGCGGTCCGCGTGGCCCGCGAGATCCTCGCCAAGATCGACTGGCCAGGCGGCGCCGTGGCAGCGCGCAGTTTCAAGCCGCCACGCCTCGATGCCGAAGAGCTGCTGGGCATCATGCCACTCGATCACAAGCGGCCGGTCGACATGAAGCAGGTGATCGCGCGCATCGCCGACGACTCCGACTTCCTCGAATTCGGCGAGAACTACGGCGCGGCCACCGTGTGCGGCCACATCAAGCTCGAGGGCTGGCCGCTGGGCATCATCACCAACAACGGCCCGATCGACGTGCCGGGCGCCAACAAGGCCACGCACTTCATCCAGAGCTGCTGCCAGTCGCGCACGCCGATCGTCTACCTGCAGAACACCACCGGCTACATGGTCGGCCGTGCGCATGAGGAAGCGGGGATGATCAAGCACGGCTCCAAGATGATCCAGGCGGTGACCAACGCCACGGTGCCGCAGATCACGATCCACTGCGGCGCGTCGTTCGGCGCCGGCAACTACGGCATGTGCGGCCGCGGCTTCCATCCGCGCTTCTGCTTCTCGTGGCCCAACGCCAAGACCGCGGTGATGGGCGGCGAGCAGGCGGCGCGCACGATGGCGATCGTCAGCGAGGCCGCGATGGCGCGCAAAGGCGGCACCGTCGACCGCGCGCAGATCGACGCAATGCAGCGCGGCATCATCGAGCGCTTCGACCGCCAGATGAGCGTGTTCGTCACCAGCGCGCATCTGCTCGACGACGGCGTGATCGACCCGCGCGACACGCGCGCCGTGCTGGCGCAAGTGCTGGCGGTGTGCCGCGAGGGCGACGCGCGGCAGCCGCAGCGCATGCAGTTCTCGGTGGCGCGGCCGTGATGACTGCAGCCAAGCTCGCCACACCGTTCACGAAGGTACTGGTCGCCAATCGCGGCGAGATCGCTTTGCGCGTGATGCGCAGCGCTCGCGAGGCCGGCTACCGCACGGTGGCGGTGTATTCGACCGCCGATGCCGCCTCGCTGCACGTGCGCGAGGCCGATCAGGCGGTGTGCATCGGCGAGCCGTCGCCGGCGTTGTCGTACCTGAACATCGCGTCGATCATCGACGCCGCACGCAAGACCGGCGCGGATGCGGTGCACCCGGGCTATGGCTTTCTCGCCGAAAACGCCGACTTCGCGCGCGCATGCCGCGATGCGAGGCTGGTGTTCATCGGCCCGTCGCCCGAAGCAATCGATGCGATGGGCCACAAGGCCGCAGCCAAGCGTCTGATGCTCGCCGCCGGCGTGCCCTGCGTGCCTGGCTACGACGGCGATGATCAGGCACCTGAGCGCTTGCGCGCCGAGGCCGACCGCGTCGGCTACCCGATCATGATCAAGGCGGTGGCGGGCGGCGGTGGCCGCGGCATGCGGCTCGTCGCGACGCCGCGCGAGTTCGCCGACGCGCTGCGCAGCGCGCAGTCCGAGGCGCAGCATGCGTTCGGCGACGCCGCGGTCATCCTCGAGCGCGCGATCGTCGAGCCGCGCCACATCGAGATCCAGGTGTTCGCCGACCGCCATGGCCACGCGGTCCACCTCGGCGAGCGCGACTGCTCGGTGCAGCGCCGCCACCAGAAGCTGATCGAGGAGGCGCCGTCACCCGCGGTGAGCGCCGAGCTGCGCGAGCGCATGGGCGCCGCCGCGCTGGCCGCGGTGCGGGCGATCCGCTACGAGGGTGCGGGCACGCTGGAGTTTCTGCTCGACCGCGACGGCCAGTTCCATTTCATGGAAATGAACACGCGGCTGCAGGTCGAGCACCCGGTGACCGAATTGATCACCGGCCTGGACCTGGTCGCGCTGCAATTGACGGTGGCCGCCGGAGAGCCGCTGCCGATCCAGCAGCACGATGTGCGTCGCGACGGGCACGCGATCGAGGTGCGGCTGTGCGCCGAAGACGCCGAGCAGGCGTTCATGCCGCAAAGCGGCATC